>CAYSOI010000052.1:0-14951 GCA_964432425.1 uncultured Opitutales bacterium
GGTGCAGGTGTGTAGTCCTGAACGACAGGTTCCGGTTCCTCAAAGTAAAGAGGTTCGGGTTCCGGAGCTGGAGGAGGAGGTGTTGACCTTGTGGGTTTGTCTTCTTCAATGCCGGCTCTTTCCATGATGAGGCGGCGAATCCGCTCTTGTACTTCACTCAGGTCTTCATGGCCAGATTCAGACTCGGGTTGACGAGAACCTGGAGCAGGACGACGCCGGGGAGGGGTGTTGTTCTCCCCCTTCCCCTTGAATGCGACCTCCAGTAGTTTCCCGATCGCAATGAAGACCAGGATAACTACGGGGCCTAAAACATCAAAAAACTGCTCCATGTCAGATCCAGTGGAGAATTACTTATCGTCTGAATCGGAGATGGATTCACGCATTCCCGTATCAGCCTGGATATTTTTCATGCGGTAGTAATCCATGATTCCAAGATTTCCACTGCGGAAGGATTCGGCCATGGCCATGGGCACTTCGGCTTCGGCTTCCACGAGTTTGGCCTGCATTTCCTGCACTTTGGCCTTCATTTCCTGTTCAAGAGCCACAGCAGCTGCACGACGAATTTCAGCCTGAGCCTGTGCGACGACTTTATTGGCTTCTGCCTGAGCGGCTTGCAGTTTTGCACCACGGTTTTCTCCGAGGTCCACGTCCGCAATGTCGATGGAGAGAATTTCAAAGGCAGTACCCACGTCCAAACCGCGATTCAACACTCCCTCTGTGATGGCATTGGGGTTTTGGAGGACAATTTTGTAGTTTTCCGAGGAACCAATGGTGGAAACAATGCCTTCACCGACACGGGCAATGACCGTTTCTTCCTGGGCACTGCCAACGTAGTGTTCGAGATTGGAACGTACGGTTACTTTGGCACGAACTTTTACCTGAATACCATCTTTGGCGACACCATCAATCGTGTCCCGGCCTTCGATCACACAGTCGATGACTTTGGGGTTAATTGAGGTCTGCACCGCTTCGATGACGGACTTGCTGGTACCTTTAGTTGCGAGGTCAATGGCGCAGGCTTGTTCCCAATTCAAGGAGATGTTGGCTTTGGAGGCCGCGACCAGGGCTCGAACGGTGGGAAGCAGGTTGCCCTCTGCGAGGTAATGCGACTCAAGGTCATCGGTTGACAACATCATGCCGGCTTTGGCAGCGGTAATGCGGGCATCTACGATCATGTTGGTGGGGACACCACGAAGCCGCATGGCGACAAGGTTTGGAAAGCTTACATGTGCTTTGGCGAGGAATGCCTTGAGCCAGGTATTGAAGAAATTCAGGATGATCAGGAAAAGGACCAGAAGCACCAGGAGGGCGATTCCGACCAATACGATGTAGAACACATTTGTTGGAGGCATGATGGGTTGTAGGTGTTTTGTAGGTTAGTTGTTTATGAAATTGGATTCAGGCGTTTTCGTTATGAATGACAACGACTCGAAAGTTATCTTTGGCTTTAACTATGAGGTGGGTATCGGCATCGACGTAACCGTCTTTGGAGATGGCTTCGTACTGTGTTTCCCCCAATAAAACAAGACCGGTTGGACGAAGGGGGGTAATGGAGATGCAGGATTGTCCAATCACGGATTCCGGAATGCCTTTGTTGGAGGCTCCTGTGATTTCTTTTTCAACAATGAACTCTTTGCCCAGTGGTGTGTTGGGAAACCATTTGTAACCAATGAAGAGGAACACTCCAAGAAAGACACCCCCGCCAAAAAAGGTAATGATGGCACCAGGCCAACCATAATAAACCTGCCCCAGAAAGCAGGCTCCAAAAAAGACCAGTATCCCGGCAAACCCAAGTACTCCGCCCGGAAGGATCACTTCAAAACCGATCAATACAGCCGACAATAGCAATAACCCAAAGATCAAACTCATGCTTCACTCTCTTTCTCTTTGGCTTCTTCGACTACCAGGGCAAAATGTTCGTTCCCTGTTACAACCACATTGTGCCCCCGGCCTATGCTGCCGATTTTGACCCTTGCCTGGTAACGCTTGCCTTCAATTTCAATTTCTCCACTGGGAAATAGATCCGTGACCGACTGGCCAACCGTACCCGGTGGAGGCAATTCCAAATCCTGGTTACTGCTTACACCTCCGGCAGAAACCACAGGGTCCATGGTGCCGACCGATTTCTGCAACACCAATTGATTCCAGAAGCTGGTTCGCGGTAAGATTTGAATCGCAATCATGGCTCCAACTGCGGCGATCAGGAAACCCTGAAGCACTTGGATGGTCGGATGCAAAAAGGTCTCGACCGTAAAATCAAAGAAGGGGATTTCCTGTCCATCAAAGACATTATCGCCCATGTTTCCAGGCCAGTAATCTGCTAAGGCATAAACGAGGGAACCAATGATCAAAATCGCTCCCACCATTGCTGGAATGATAAGACCCGGAAGGAGAAAAATTTCCACCAGGATCAACCCTACCCCAACCAGAAAGACGAGTATTTCCACATGGCCGGACAAGCCCGCAACATGATGGCTCAAAAATACAATGCCCAGAAAAGTCAGACCCAAAATGCCAAAGACTCCAAAGCCCGGTGTTTTGAACTCGATGAAAAGCCCCAGCAGCCCCAAGCCCAACAAAATTGGGGCGATGAGATTCAATTTGTGAGCCAATTCTTCGGACCAGGTGACATCAAAGTTTTGAATCACGTAGCCATCCTGTCCAAAATGCTGCTTCAAAACCGCTTCCGCATCCTTTTCAATACCAGTTGCCAGAAGCGGTTCGGGGGGTTTGCCAAATTCCCTGGCGGCTTCCTCAGCTGTCAAAGTCAAGAGCTCCCCTTCTTCTTTGATCACTTCGCCATCTACTTCCAGCACGAATTCATCTTCCATCATGGCTCGGACGACATCGGAACGATAGCGATATTCCTGATTATAAGCCCGTACCTTGGCCCGAAGGAGAGAGCGGATCTTACGCTTCATTGTTTCAGGCACATCATCGCCTGTTCCCAGCACCACGTCCGCCGCTCCAACCACGCTCTTCGGAGCCATGTAGATATGACATGTAGAAGACACAATGTAGGAACCTGCGGAAATTGCTTCTTTTCTTATAAAAGAGATTGTCTCTCCTTCAAAACGATCCAGCACTTCCATCATTTCCAGAGTCGTTTTGACTTCTCCGCCCGGCGTATCCACATCAATCAGGATTGCTGCGTTATCTGAAGCCAAGGCTTCCTTAACACCTCGTCGCAGAATGTAGAGCTGAGTCGGAGTGATCGGACCGTGAATTGGAATAACAAAGACTTCCGCCATACCATTCCCCTTGTTGAGAGCTGAAGGCTTTGTCCCACCAGTCGGGGATTGACCATATACCGACCAACAACAACTTATCAGAACCAGTACACAGACTAGTTTTTGGAAATTTGATAAAACCTCTTTGAACACGAACCGTTCTTTCTTATCTCAAGGTTAGTACATGGAAACTATCGAATATCAAGACCGGAAAATCAACCGCTGGAAAATAGGTGCATCAACTTTTCTTGCAGACCCGACAGCTGGCAGCCGCCTGATGAGCTGGTTTGTGAGTCTGGCAGATGGATCTACCCGAGATATTTTGTATTGGCCGGAAAATCCAGAGGACTTGGCATTTGGTGATATTCATGGAGGCAACCCGATACTTTTCCCATTTGTCGGAAGATGTCATGTGGAAGAGGAGGCTGGATACTGGTTGGACACAGAGGGGGAAAAGCGTGCCATTCCCCAGCATGGCTTTGCTAGGCATAGTGAATTTGAACTTCTGGACTGTCGGGAAAATCGTTTCACCACCCGGTTGATTCCAAATGAAAATTCAGAAGCCGCTTACCCCTACGACTATGATTTCGTGGTGACTTACATCATGGAAGAGCTTGGATTTAAAGTAGAACTCCAACTCACCAACCACGAAAATTTCGCCATTCCCTGGTCTCCTGGCCATCACTTCTATTTTAATGTACCCTGGCACGAAGGCTTGGCACGAGGAGATTATCAACTTCGTCTTCCTGCCAAAAGAGCTCTCCGACATTTGCCAAACGGAAAATTACAGCCTGAAATTCTCGACAAGAAGAAAGAAATTTACTCACTGGGCGACCCGAAACTCATCAACCGCATACACCTTTATCTCCAGTCCAATGAATGCACACTCAATCCCGCAGGAGGAGAAGAGCCCGTCCACATTCGTTTTCTGGAAACCGAACCCCTCAATAACGCAAGGTCCATTGTCACCTGGTCACCAGATGAAGACACCCCCTATTACTGCATTGAACCATGGATGAGTCCCCCCAATAGTCCTACTCACAGAAATGGTCTACAATTCGTCAACCCCGGCAAAATCGGAGCCTTTACAGTTGAAGTCTCACTAACCTAAAATTTATGTCCTATTCAAACACCGCAACCGCAGAACCCATGTACCAGGTTAATTTCAGCAAGCAAAGCATGCGCTTTCTCAATTCCCTTCCGAAGATTAAACAGCTCGAACTGGTAGACCTCATTTCGAATCTTACGGACGCCAGGCTTCAGAAGCCCTCGGGAGACCTTGGGAAGTTTCATCGGGATGGCCGGACAATCTACAGGCTTCGGGCCGACAACCATCGAATTTATTTTGAGCAGAACGACGACACCATCTTCTGCCACTACATCCTTGATAAAAACACACTCACTGACTTTATTTTCCGCTGTAAACTCCCGGTCTCGGATGAACAAATGTTTGAGCAGCACAAATCCTTCTGGAAATACATCGAAACTCTCGGTAAAGGATCCTGAAATTTGAACGAAGAACAACCCGTGAACAACTGCCGGGATTCTTTGATTTTTTTTAAAACTTACTCACAACCCATTCTGTTATTCCCATTGGTTCTGGAATTCTTCACAAACTCATTCCCATCGACCAACTCTCACCAATACTAGCCTCCCGGCACTTACTACAGTTATTTCCCAATATAAGAAGAAGAGACTTTTTTTAAATTTTCTTTTCTTATTATTAAAACCAGATTGTAAAAAGCCTGAAACACCCTTCACTCATTCCACATGAAATTCACGATCCTCAAGGAGCATTTCACTAACGGCCTATCTCAAGTACAAAACGTTGTTCCAGCCAGACCAACGATGCCCATACTCAACAACGTGTTGATTGAAGCCACTGGCGACCAGATTTCCCTCACCACGACCAATCTCGACCTCGGCATCCGCTGCAATATTCAGGCAATCAAAGTGGAAACGGAAGGAGCGATGACTCTTCCCGTCAAGAAGCTTGCAACCATTGTTCGGGACCTGCCAGGCATGGAAGTGGAAGTCGAAGCCCTCGACGCCGAACATGCCAAAATCACGGCTGGTAAATCCAAGTTTACCATCACCGCCATTGGTGTAAGCGAATTCCCTCCCCTTTCCGATTTTGAAAATGACCACGAGTTTTCCCTCGATCAGAGCAAACTCCAGCTCATGCTCAAAAGCGTTTCTTACGCTCAGTCCTCGGACGAAAGCCGCCACATGCTCAACGGCGTATTCTTCAACTTCGATGAGAACAAGCTCATGACTGTTGCCACTGACGGAAAACGTCTGGCACTCAATGGACTGGATATCGACATCCCAGAAGGCCAAACTGGAAATTTCATCCTGCCGATGAAAACTGTTCACGAATTGGAACGCCTCCTTGGCAAAGGCGAAAACGTCAAAATTCTCTTCAACGAACGCCAGGTAGCCTTCTCGATTGATGTCGGTGAAGACAATGCAAAAACCGGACTCGTCCAAGCAATCCGCCTCGTTTCCAAAACCGTGGAAGGCAAATTCCCCAACTACAAAATCGTCATTCCTGACAACGTGGAATATAGCGTCAAAATGAATCGTGACGACCTCAAGGATTGTGTCTCCCGTGCAGCCTTGGTGGTTACCGAGAAAAGCGAATCCATCAACATGACCTTCCACAGCAATAATCTGGTGATTAGCGGCCAAAGTGCGGAGTTTGGAGAGTCGGAAGAACATTTTCCAATTGAATATGACGGCCCAGAGACCAAACTGACCTTCAACCCCAAATATTTAATCAGTCCTCTTGGCGAACTCGTAGAAGATGAAGTCACCTTTCAATTCAAAGACAGTGGAAGCCCTGGCCTCTTTACAAACGAGGAACACTTTGTCTGCGTGGTCATGCCGCTGAGGTTCAGTTAAACCCTACTTCACCTCCAACAATTCAATTCTATGGGTGGTACAATCGAATCCTACCTCCAACCCCTGTTTGTCCTCCTTTTACTGGGAACGACAGCGATCTCCATGGGGTTCATCAAAATCGTCAATCCTGTTGTGCACATCGCCAACCGATGGATGCGATGGATCCTCACTGCGCTGGTGATGGCTTCCCTCTTTTCTTCGCCTGAAGTCACCATCACGAAAACCCCTCAGGATTTCCTTTCCCTGTTTCTACTGGTGTTCCTCCTCTGGCTCCTCCTGGAAACTGTATTTAACTGGGTCAAAATTTCTCTCTTCAGCAAAAGCTCCATCCCTCTGTTTCCAAGATATCAGGTAAATTACGATGGAGACGAATGGCCTGTAGACCCCTCCGCAATTGATACAAAAGATTGGCTTTCCAAAAACGGGTACAAAAAATCGCAATCCCTCAAATGTGAACTCTCCGACGATTTTGTTCTACGGACCACTTTTTATCAAGACGAGGAAGATAACACCCGTATTCAAATCCTCTTTCTGCCTACCCCGAATTCACTGCGGCGGATCTATTTCTCCATCTGTACCAAAATGGAAGATGGCACCCGCTATATGACGGATAACATTGCCATGCCCTTTGCCATTTTCACACCTGAAAATTGGTACATGTCCCGCAAACCCCTCGTTTTAAGTCTTCCAAGGTTACTCGAACTTCACAAACGCCGGCTTGAAACGCTGGCTGTTGCTCCAGAAGCCTTCGAAGTCGAACCGATGGACGACCTTGATGAACAACGTCGCAAACTGGAAGAAGTCAACCTTCACTACGGCTTCTTACACCCGCAGGAATACCACGAAGAATACGGTCGCTTGACCTCCGAAGGTCGCTACCGCATGTGGAAAGAAATGTGGCTCATGAATTACCTAGGAAAGCCACTCTCCATGAGACCCCTGGCAGCCAAGTAGTTGATGCAGATTACCACCAAAGCGCAGAAAACGGAAATGGGAGCCGCCGCCGCGGCTTTCGGAATTGCGAAACTCAAAGAAGCCCTCGAAGAAAACGGCACCGCCAACTTCATCGTTGCCACCGGAGCCTCCCAATTCGAGATGCTGGAGGAACTTCGCAAGGCCGACCTTCCCTGGAACCGCCTCACTGGCTTTCATCTCGACGAATATGTTGGCATGCCCATTAGCCACAAAGCCTCCTTCCGTAAATATCTCTGGGAACGCTTTGTCAGTCAATTACCCCTTCCTTTGAACCACTTTCATTTCATCGACGGCGAAGGAGACCCTCAGGCCGAATGCCAACGCCTCGGAGCCTTGATTTCCCAAACCACTATTGACGTCGCCTTTGTAGGTATTGGTGAAAACGGCCACCTCGCCTTCAACGATCCCCCCGCAGACTTCGAAACCGAAGAACCCTACCTCGTCGTCAACCTCGACGAAGCATGCCGTCAACAACAGTTCGGAGAAGGCTGGTTCCCCACCTTTGATGATGTGCCCAAACAAGCCATCAGCATGGGTATTAAGCAAATCATGAAAAGCCGTACGATCGTCTGCACCGTCCCCGACGAACGCAAAGCCCAAGCTGTTAAAAATTCAGTCCAAGGCGAAGTCTCTCCCCAAGTCCCCGCATCCATTCTACAGCAGCATCCCAATTGCCAACTCTTCCTTGATGACGCCGGAGCCTCATTGTTGTAGCCGGTATCCAATTAGCAGAATTTCGGTGAGTAGGATAAATTAATCCAAGGATCGGGAAAACATTCCAACCGCGCAGTTCTACAAAACGAAGGGAAGAAAAGGATTTGTGGCTGGAAAATGCACTTGATTACGCCCCTGGTAAGTATCCAGTGCTGTCGCCGAGTTTATCGGCTTGTACGCCGAAACGTTCGAGCATGGTAAGGTAGAGGTTGGCCATGGGGGTGTTTTCCTCGACTGGGAGAACGAAATGGCGGCCGGTTTTGTAGCCTTGATTTTTTCCGCCGGCCAGGATGACGGGAAGGTTGTTGTGGCGGTGGCGATTGGCGTCGCTGATGCCGCTTCCGTAAACGATGGCACAGTTGTCCAACAGGGTGCCGTCGCCTTCCTGAATGCTGCTCATTTTCCCAAGGAATTCGGCGAAATTTTGAATGTAGAAGAGATCAATCTTTTCGATCTGAGCAATCTTCTCAGCGTTGTTCTGGTGGTGAGACAGACTGTGGTGGCCTTGGCTGACGCCAACGGACTTGAAGCTGCGGTTGCTGCCGTCGTGAGCTTGCAGGAAGGTGCTGATTCGTGTGGAGTCGGTCTGGAAAGCCAAGACCAGCATGTCGAACATCAGGCGGAGGTGTTCTTTGTAATCTCCGGGAATTCCAGCAGGCTTTTTGAAATCGGGGAATTCCTGGGCAAACTTTTTGGACCGCTCGATACGTTGTTCGATTTCCCGAACACTGGAGAGGTATTGATCCAGTTTTTGGCGGTCCGTGTAGCCGAGTTTGGTGGAAAGGGATTTTGTGTCAGCCAGAACAAAGTCGAGAAGGCTTTTGTCGTATTCTTTGGAGATGGCTTGGCGTTTGGAGGAGTCGGAATTATTGGTGCCGAAGATGCGTTCGAATGCAAGTTTCGGGTCGTGTTCGGGAGGCATGGGCACAGTTTCGGACTTCCACGAAAGATTGAACTGGTAGGCACAGCTGTAGCCGGAGTCACAACGGCCTGCACCTCGTGGGCGATCGCAGCCGAGTTCCAGAGATGGCAAACGGGTCAGGCTTCCCAATTCCTGTGCCGCCACCTGATCTATGGAGATGCCGAGCTTGATGTCGGCACCAGCGGTTTTCCGGGCTTGGGATGCGGTGAGGAAAGTGGCGTTGGCTCGTGCATGGTCACCGCCACCGTCACCATTGGCGTTGGCTTTTTGGTGAGCCAAGCCGGTAATGACCTGGAAGTGGTCTTTCACCAACTGCAAAGGCTGAAGTGTTTTGGAAAGTTTGTAATCTTTACCCTCCCCTTCCGGTGTCCAAGTCGGCATGATGGCCCCATTGGGCGTGTAAATGAAAGCAATCCGCTTCGGTGGATTTTTTGTAGCGGCCTGGAGCTTACCGGAAGACATGGATTCCAGCCAGGGTAGGGCCAGAACTGTGCCAAGTCCGCGTACAACGGTGCGTCGGTTTAAGGGTTGTGTGCTCATCTCTATTTAATTTGTTCGTGTAACGTATTATAGCAGACATTGGTTTTTTTTACCGACCAATTTGACCTCTCTGTAGTTCATAATGTTGAAACTACAGCCCCTGTGGTGTCTAACCGAAGCTTTCATCGGTGAGACGTCACTGCTACTTTACGACTCCCAAACCTGAATTTTTTCTGGAGGAAAATGCACTTTGAGTAGCTCTGAAACATAGTTTGTCAGAGCTGCCCTTTCCTTTTCTGTGTGGGTCACAGAACCATCTTTATGTTCCCAGTTTCGATAGAAGAGGTCTTTGGGTGGGCGGCGTTTGCGGATGTTTTGAAAATAGCTGGAATTCATGCGAAAGACACCCAGGTGGATGTCCAAAAGGGTGTTGGCTGAGAGCAGTTCGGCAAGGGACTCTACAAATTCGCTGTAAACCTTTTGCCAGTAGGGAACAGGAAGGATGGGGTCGATGCAGATTCGGACTTTCCAACCGGCCTGCACGGCTTTTTGCAGGGCTTTGATGCGGGCTTTCAGGGAGGGGGTTTTGATTTCGTATTTTTTGGCGACGATTTCCGGGGAAAGTGACCAAGCCAGGATGGTTGAGGAGTTGGCGGGTAAATCCTGAATCGCGGCAAAATTCGCACTTTTGGTTCTTAACTCGATCAGTATGTCTGGCTTGTCCGCGGCATACTCAATCCACTTCCGGGAATAGGGAGCAATCGATTCAAAGCCGAGCAAATCGGTGTCGTACGAGATACAAAGGTACAGGGGCTGGCTGGGATCTTTGCGGTTGTGGATGGCGGCATCGGTGTGTCTGAAATACTCCTCAAGGTTGACGAAGAGGGCTTGGTTGGCGGAGTTGTACATGCCCTGGAGGTAGCAGTAGGCGCAGTCGTAGACACAGTTCAGAGACAGGGCATTGTAGTAGAAATTCGGGTTCTGGTGGTTTTGGACAAAGGCACTTCCGTCGTACAGGAAGTTGTCTTTCTTTACCGCCAGTATAAGTTTGGGAGATTGCTTTTGCAGGTGGTAGTTTTGAGCCGGTCGATTGAAGACTTGTTTGTAGTTTTCGATCTCGACAATTTTTGCCTTGGGGAGCCGTTTGCGAAGGTCCTTCGTAAAGGGTTTGTCCAAGGCTTCCTGCTCAATGTAGAGGTGTGAGTAATTAGGTTCCCAGGGCATTGAGAAGAGTGGCAAAGGCTTGGTTTCTGGCGGACTTGCTGGAGGTCTGTGGCTGGATTCTGTTAATAAAGTGAGTTAGCTCCTCAATGCTGTCCACATCTGGGTTGGTGAGGTTGTGGTAAATGGTGGCATCTTTCAATTGATGGAACTGGGTTTGTGTGAGTTTCCAGTGTTTCTGAATCTGTTCCAGGTATTTCTGTTCTACAGGTTGCAGAGTATCCACAGATTCAATGGCTGGAAGAGAATCCACAAACTCCATAATGGATGGGGCTGCCTGTTTCATGGTTTCCTGCAAACCTTGTGGAGTGACGGCTTCCGGCTCCAGGTGATCGGAAACTACTTTGAGAAAATGAACCCGGTCCGAAGTCACAAATTGGGTTGCGGCCTGAAAGACTCCGGAGGCTTCCATGTCATAGAACGAGTTTTTTCGGGCATCTTGAGCCGATTGGCCCTGATCCACTGTAATCAAGGTACCTTCCGGATATGGCGAAGCGTACAAGCGATCCGGAAAATAATTTCGTCCTGTGGCTTGATCGGTGAGGGTATGCATCAGGTGAATGGAGCCGATGGGCATAGAAGTGTCCGAGGCTCCGCAGATCCCGACATTCACAATATGCCCTAATGGTTCCACTCCCATACTCTGCAATAATCGGGAAACCGCGACAGCAGCTGGTACTTTTCCGTAGCCCGTTATGAGGATGCCTACCTTGTCATTGGCATAAACATTCAGATTTCCCCGATCCTGTGCTTTTTTACACTTGGTGATCTCGATGAACGGCTTGGCTTCTTCATACAGAGCTGTAACAAGCAAATTCATAGAGGCCGAATGTGATGGATCAGGTCTTCGAGATAATGAATTTTCCGGGCCGGATATTTGCTCAACCGTTCCTCGTCCTGGTGGCCATTGGTGTAGAGCAGGCAATGAATGCCCAACTCCTCCGCCACTTCGTAGTCATGGTTGGTGTCGCCAATCAGCAAGATGTGTTGAGGGTCGATCTGTTGCTCTTCAAACCATGTTTTCCCCCGCTGAATTTTCCCTTCCGCCCTGATATTGTCCTGCCCAAGAACTGCGGTGAAATGGTGATGAATTTCGTAGTGCAGAACATTTTCGTGAAGGTGATCATGATGACTGGCGGACAATAGGATCTGCGTGATGCCATGGTCGTTCAGTCGCTCCAGGATGGTAGTTGCTCCGCTGTGCAGTGTGCAGTTCTGCCAGTCCGCACGGTATTTGCTGATGAAGGAATCACAGACTCTCAAGTACTCCTCATGATCACCAGCAAACCCAAGATCATCGTAAAAATCCCGCACTGGAAAACGAAACATCCGGCGATAGTCTTCTTTCTGAATGGGGGGCAAATCCTGCTCCTCCAGGACACGGCTGACCACGGAGGCACACAAATGAGTGTCATCAATCAGGGTGCCATTCCAGTCCCAGATGATATGGGAGACCGGTATCGGTGAATCTAGTTCGTTCATAGCTGAAATTTGAAGGCTTGTGAGTCCAAATTAAAAAGAGCCTTGAGAGGTTCAACATTCATCTTTTCCCAATCCAGGAGCTGCTGCTTTCGATCCACATTCCAGCGATAGCCCCCGAGTTCTCCACCCGAGGTGATGACCCGGTGGCAGGGAATGATCAAAGATATCGGATTGGAACCCACGGCAGTGCCGACCGCTCTGGATGCAGCGGGGCGGCCAATTTTCTTCGCAATTTGGCCGTAGCTGGTCGTTTCAGAAGGTTGGATTTCCAGCAAGGCATTCCACACGGTTACTTGGAATGGAGTCCCCAATGGTGCCAGCCGAACGACATGATTCGAGTCCGCAATGGTTCCAAGCACCTCTTCCAAAGTTTCATCGCCAGGATTATTTGGAGCTTCCGGATGATCAAACTCCAATCGCTCCAGAGTCCCCTTCCCCGTAGTGATGGTCACAGTTCCCAGTTTTGATTTCAGGTGATGAAGGCTCATTTTTTTAAAGGTCTGGAAGAAAAGGTATTGCCACGTATTTCCAAGGCATTTCCATGTTACAAAATCTATACAGGTTTTATCCTACACAACCAATTTAGAAGACAATAAGGAATGGCAAAGCAAGATACAAAACCCGCAGGTATGAACGCACTGGAAATGGCAGTTTCCGGTATCAACAAGCAATTTGGCGAAGGTACACTGATGCGTCTTGGGGACGCTAACAAAATGGAAGTCAGTGTGATCTCCACCGGCAACATCGCAGTGGATATGGCTCTAGGAGTGGGTGGATTGCCTCGTGGCCGAATTTGTGAAGTTTACGGTCCGGAGTCCTCCGGTAAAACCACCCTTTGTCTCAGTGTCATTGCTGAAGCTCAGCGGCTTGGTGGATCGGCAGTCTTCATTGATGTGGAGCATGCTCTGGATCCACGTTATGCCAAAGTGGTCGGCGTGGACCTGGAAAATCTGATGGTCTCGCAACCCGAGAGTGGTGAAGATGCTCTCAACATTGCAGAAACCCTGATTCGTTCTGGAGCCGTCGATGTGGTCGTGATTGACTCCGTGGCAGCTCTTGTTTCCAAGACCGAACTTGATGGCCAGATGGGCGATACCACCGTAGGCCTTCAAGCCCGGATGATGAGTCAAGCCATGCGACGCCTGACCGGTGCTATCAGTAAAACCAACTGCATTTGTATCTTTACCAACCAGATCCGTGAAAAGATCGGGGTCATGTTCGGAAGCCCCGAAACCACACCTGGTGGACGTGCTCTCAAATTCTTCACTTCCGTCCGCATGGACATCCGCCGCATTGGCCAGATCAAGGAAACCTCAGGCAAAGTCGTGGGTAACCGCACCCGCCTCAAGATTGTTAAAAACAAGACCGCCGCCCCCTTCACCGAGTGTGAATTTGACATCATGTACGACGAAGGCCTATCCCAGAGTGGCTCCATTCTCGACCTCGGCATCAACCACAAATTCCTTGAAAAGAAAGGCTCCTGGATCTCCTACAACGGCAGCATGATCGGCCAGGGACGAGAAGCCGCCAAAACCTACCTGCGTGAAAACCCTGACGTGATGAATGAAATTCGACAGCAGATCATGGACAAAGTCCAGGTTCAGGTAGGCGACGTACTGGCCAAAGAGTCTGACTCCGACTCCGACGAATCCTAAAAGTTGGCGTGCCCAACAAGCCTACGATTACCGCCCTGGCGACTCCCTCTGGAGAGTCCGCCATCGCCCTGATCCGTGTCAGCGGACCACTGTGCCCTGACATTGCATGCCAAGCCTTTTGCCGCTCAAAAGCAACCGCTCCCCGGCAGGCCTACCTGGGCAGATATCGCAGTGTCGATGGCCAAATCATTGACGAAGTCCTCTACACCTACTTCGCCGAAGGGCATTCCTACACTGGCGAGGATGTACTCGAAATTGCCTGCCACGGAAACCCCCTCATTGCTAGAAAGATCCTCGAAGATCTCGAAGCCCGAGGTTGCCAACTGGCCGAACCCGGAGAGTTCACACGAACCGCTTTCCTCAACCGCCGGATGGATCTTTCCCAGGCCGAAGCTGTCATGGAATTGATCCATGCCAAAAGCGAAAAAGCCCTGGAAGTCGCCCATCGACACTTGCGAGGTGGAATTGGAGACAAAATCCGAACCCTGGTCGAAAAATTGACCACCCTCTGTGCTCACCTCGAAGCCTACATCGATTTCCCCGAAGAAGACCTCCCCGAAGAAGACCAAACAGGCCCACTGGCAGAGTTGGCTCAAATCCTCAACGAAGTCGATCGCCTCATCGAAACCCACCAATTTCACGATGCCCTCTCCCAAGGCGTCCGCCTCGCCATCCTGGGAGCCCCCAACGCCGGCAAAAGCAGCCTCCTCAACATTCTCCTCGACCAGGACCGGGCCATCGTCAGCGACACCCCCGGCACCACCCGCGACTTCATCACCGAACGCATCACCTTCGGCGGCCTTAACCTCGAACTCATTGACACCGCCGGACTCCGCCAAGCCGCCAGCGATCTCGAAAGCCAAGGCATCGAACGCTCCCTCCAAGTCGCCAACGAAGCCGACTTCACCATCCTCGTCCTCGACTCCTCGGCAGACCTCCCCGATCTCCCCAAGGACGTCCTCGAAAGACTCAACCCTGACAACGCCCTCGTCGCCGAAAACAAAACCGATCTCCCCTCTTCCAGAGATTGCAGCCAATACCTACCCGCCCTCCCCCACCTTCGCCTCTCCGCCCTGACTGAAGACGGCCTCGAACCACTCAAACAACACCTTCACCAAAAACTCGAAGCCCTCGTCGAACTCCCCGGCGAAGCCACCGTCGTCGTCAACGCCCGCCACCGCCATCTTCTCGCCTCTGGCCGCCAACTGCTCCTCGAAGGCCAACAAAAACTCCTCGACCAAATTCCCGCCGAACTCGCCGCCAGCGACCTCCGCGAAGCCCTCGAAACCATCGCCCAAATCACCGGCTCCTTTGACACCGAAGACCTCCTCGACCAGATCTTCCAGAATTTCTGCATCGGAAAGTAGT
>CAYSOI010000053.1:0-14855 GCA_964432425.1 uncultured Opitutales bacterium
CGAGCATCATGGTGGTTTGAGCAGAAATTTTGTTCTGAAAATGCAAAAATGGTTTGGGGTGGCAAGGTGAGAAGCGAGGCTGAGGGTGGGTTTTGTGGATTCAGGGTTGCCAGAGTGGTGGTGGGGAGTTGTAAGGGTGTTTGATATGAATGGTGTTTTTTATGTTCTGAAAATGGATGAGGCTAGTGGTGCCCGGCGTGGGCGTTTGACGACTCCGCATGGGGTTGTGGAGACGCCGATTTTTATGCCTGTGGGGACGCAGGCGACGGTGAAGGGGGTGACGCCGGAGCAGTTGTGGGAGGTGGGGAGTCAGATCATTTTGGGGAATACGTATCATTTGAGTTTGCGGCCGGGTTCGGAGTTGATCCGGGAGATGGGTGGCTTGCATAAGTTTATGGGGTGGAGTGGTCCGATTTTGACAGATAGTGGCGGTTTTCAGGTGTTCAGTTTGAGTAAGTTGCGGCGGATTTCGGACAAGGGGGTGATGTTTAAGTCGCATTTGGATGGGCGTGAGGTGTTTCTGGGGCCGAAGGAGTCTTTTCAGATTCAGGATGATTTGGGTTCGGATATTGCGATGGTGTTGGATGAGTGTCCGCCGCATGGGTGTACGGAGGAGGAGTGTGAGGAGGCGGTAGCGAGGTCGACGAAGTGGGCGGGTGAGTTTCAGGAGATTGCGAGGGAGGCGGGACATGGGGATGATGGGCGTTTGGTTTTTGGGATTGTGCAGGGGGGGCGGTTTGAGGAGTTGCGGAGGCGGTCTGCGGAGGAGTTGGTGGAGTTGGGTTTTCCGGGGTATGCGATTGGGGGGGTGAGTGTTGGGGAGCCGGAGCCGGAGATGTTGGCGCAGGTGGAAATGACGGCGGGTTTTCTGCCGGAGGAGAAGCCGCGGTATACGATGGGGGTGGGGACGCCGACTCAGTTGTTGAAGATGATCGGGCTGGGGGTGGATATGTTTGATTGCGTGATGCCTTCACGGGCGGCTCGACATGGTACGGCCTATACTCCGGATGGGCACATCAATTTGCGGAATGAACGGTTTTCCAGGGATGAGGCTCCTGTTGTGGAGGGGATGGAGAATTATACGTGCCGGAATTTTAGTCGTGGGTATCTGCGGCATTTGGTGAAGTCGGAGGAGTTGTTGGGGAAGATTTTGCTGACGATTCACAATCTACATTTTTATCTGGATTTGATGAAGCAGGCTCGTGAGCACTTGGAGGCGGGGGATTTTGTGTCGTGGTCAAAGGATTGGATTGACCGGTACAATGCGAAAGGTGATTAATGCCGCAGATGGAAAATCATAGAATTTTAGTATTGGGTGGGGCTGGCTTTTTGGGGAGCCATTTGTGTGCGAAGTTATTAGATCAGGGGCATGAGGTCATCTGTCTGGACAATTTGTTTACGGGGCGGCGGAAGAATATTCTGGGGTTTGCTTCGAATCCGAATTTTGAGTTTATCCGGCATGATGTGGTCGATCCTTTCAAGGTGGAGGTGGATCAGATCTACAATTTGGCGTGTCCGGCTTCGCCTGTTCATTATCAACATAATCCGATCAAGACGGTGAAGACTTCAGTGATGGGGTCGATCAATTGTCTGGGGTTGGCGAGGCGGATCCGGGCCCGGGTTTTCCAAGCATCGACTTCGGAGGTGTATGGCGATCCGAATGTAAATCCGCAGCCGGAGGCGTACCGTGGGAATGTGAATCCGATTGGTTTACGAGCCTGTTATGATGAGGGGAAGCGTTGTGCGGAGACGTTGTTCTTTGATTATCATCGGCAAAATGGTGTCGATATTCGGGTTGTGCGGATTTTTAACACTTATGGACCACGGATGCTGCCGAATGATGGGCGGGTAGTGTCGAACTTTATTGTTCAGGCTTTGAAGGGGAATGATATCACGGTTTATGGGGATGGTCAGCAGACGCGTTCTTTCTGCTATGTGGATGATCTGATTGAGGGCTTTGTTCGGATGATGGCACAGGATGAGGAGATTGGGCCTGTGAATTTGGGAAATCCCACGGAGTTCACGATTCTGGAGTTGGCGGAGAAGGTTATCACGTTGACCGGGAGTGCGTCCAGGATTCGGTTTGAGCCGCTTCCTGCGGATGATCCGATGCAGAGAAGGCCCGATATTTCCCTGGCGAAGAAGGTGTTGGGTTGGGAGCCGAAGATTGAATTAGAGGAAGGTCTTCAGCGGACAATTCAATACTTTCGGGATTTATGAGGGGACCTTGAAGTTAATCGGCTGATGCGAGGTGGCGAAGGATTTCAGCTTTTTCAATGCCTGTGAGGGACGCAATTTGGTCAACATCCACGCCGGACGCATTCATTCGGAGTACGATTTCACGGTCACGTTCTTCCCGGCCTTTTTGTAGACCTTCTTGTAGACCTTCTTCAATAAATTGTTCGGCAAGAGTCATGGCGGTTTTCTCCAGTTGTGAATTTTCCAGTATTTTGACACTATTGACTGCCTCTCTTTTGTCAATGGATGTGTCGATGAGAAAGAAGTAGCGAAGTAGAACATGGGCGATTTCGGTCTCGGTCTTTACTTGCAGAAGGTCTTGCCACAAGGGTTTGGAGGTTTCCATGTATTCCTTCATTCGGTTTTCTGCCGCAGCTTTTAATGCCTGCATGGTCAATCTTCCCAATATGGTTCCCCGGATCTCTGTAAAAGGGATGGCGGCCAAGTCGACCAGGTTGAAGGTGAAATCGGTCAGCATCGGTTGCAGATCTTCCTTGATCCCTTCAGGAATGTTGAGGAGTTCGGCCAATGTTTTTGCTGTGTTCCACCCATGTTTGCCCTGGTGGAGAACCACTGGAATGATCGGTGGGATTTGTCGGGCGTTGGGGTGTTGTTGCAGATAATGATCCCAAATCCGGCACATGTATTTCAACAATCGGAAAGGCATCCAGTGGTCTGGTTGGCTTTGGTGTTCAAGCAAGCAATAGAGGAAAAACGGATCTTCTTCGTCCTCCACTTTGTAGAGCAAGTCTGCCATGCTCCCACGTAGCTTTTCGTCAATGAAGGAGCCGGATTCACAATGTAAGTTTTCTGCATGAATTCGCCTGGCGATGGATGGGGGCAAGTACGCTTGAAAAAAGCCCGCAGCTTCCTTGGCCCTTCCGAAAACTTTTCGGGCAAGGTGGTCGTGAGGATTGTGCTTGGGATCTTCCTTCATTGTTGAAGCAAGCTTGTATGGTAAGTGGGGTGATACAAGTTTATCGTGTAGTGCTTTTGCTTTTATTTGATGATGGTGGTGGACTTTCCGGCTTCCGTGCTTGCCATGGAGGTGTTGGGCTATTTACTTCCCACACCTTTTTTCTGGCCACGAAAATGGCCTACTTTCGCAAGACACAAATACCATGATTGGCAAGATCCTGAAGAAATTTTCCGGTAGTCACTACAAACGCTACATCAAGAAGAAGCAGCCTGTTATCCAACAAATCAACAAGATCGAGGAGGGGTATCAGTCCCTTTCTGAAGATCAATTGATTGGGAAAACCGGGGAGTTTATGAAACGGGTTCAGGATGGGGAAACGCTGGATGATTTGCTTCCGGAAGCCTTTGCTGTGGTGAAAAATGCGGCTCGTCGGCTTTGTGGGAGATCCTTTTCGGTCTGTGATCATGATCTGGACTGGAACATGGTGCACTACGATGTGCAGCTTCTTGGAGGCATGGCCTTGCATGAAATGCGGATTGCGGAAATGGCCACTGGTGAAGGTAAGACGCTGGTCTCCACGTTGCCGCTGTACCTGAATGCATTGTCGGGACGAAATTGCCAACTGGTCACGGTTAATGATTACCTGGCCCGGCGGGACTCCCAGTGGATGGGGGCTTTGTTTGAATATTTAGATCTTACGGTGGGATGTATCCAACAGGGAATGGGACCCTCAGAGCGCCGTGAAGCCTATTCCAAGAACATTACCTATGGTACGGCATCAGAGTTTGGCTTTGATTACCTTCGCGACAATGGCATGGCCAACAGTCAGGAGGACCAGGTGCAGAGTGATCATTACTACTGTATCATTGATGAGGTGGACTCGATCCTGATCGATGAGGCTCGTACACCGCTCATCATCTCTGGCCCGATGCAGGAGGATAATCCGTTGCCGTTTGGTGAATTCAAACCTGGGATCAATCGCCTTGTTCGACAGCAAACCAATTACTGCAATGAGATTGTCAATGAGGTCGACCCCGAGTCGCAGCCGCACGGTGACGAGCTTGATGCGATTCTGGAGAAACTCTACCAGGTCAAGCAGGGGATGCCGACAAACCGCAAACTTCTGCGTTTGATGGAAGTGGGTTTCTGGCACCGGGCTATGGACCGGTTTGATTTGGATATGAATCAGGATCTGAACAAGGAGCGGGCCTACGATCTCAAAGAAAACCTCTTCTACATGATTGACGAGAAGAACCACCAGGCAGATCTTACGGAGAAGGGGAGAACGACCCTTCGCCCAGATGATCCCGATGGTTTTGTCATTCCGGACTTGCCGACCCGTTACATCGAAATCGAAAAGACAGAAACGGATCAGACCGCCATTGATCAGAAAAAGGCGGAAGCTCAGGCTCGGTTTGAGAAGGTGAGTGGAGACATTCACTGCATCAGCCAGTTGCTGCGTGCCTACAGTCTTTACGAAAAGGACAAGGAATACGTCGTCCAGAATGGCAAAGTCATGATTGTGGACGAGAACACCGGTCGTCTCATGCCGGGCCGTCGTTGGAGCAATGGACTGCACCAGGCGGTGGAAGCCAAAGAAGGGGTTACCATCGAGAAGGAGACCAAAACCTACGCCACCATCACGATCCAGAATTATTTCCGGATGTATGACAAGTTGGCCGGAATGACGGGGACTGCCGAGACCGAAGCTTCCGAGTTTAATGAAATTTACCGCCTCGGGGTCATGGTGATTCCGACGAACCAGCCCTGCCAGAGAGAAGACCAAAACGATATTGTCTACAAGACTCGTCGGGAGAAGTTCAACTCTGTCGTGGATCACGTGAAGGAAGCCCACCAGAAGGGGCAGCCTGTGCTGGTCGGTACGGCTTCTGTGGAGGCATCCGAAGTCCTGGGGCGGATGCTCAAGCGGGCCAACATTCCTCACAACGTTCTGAATGCGAAATTCCATGAACAGGAGGCGGAGATTGTATCCAGGGCCGGCCAAAAGAAGGCGGTCACCATTGCGACCAACATGGCAGGCCGTGGTACGGACATCAAGCTGGGCGAAGGCGTTCCTGATTTGGGGGGCTTGTTGGTTTTGGGAACAGAGCGGCATGAATCCCGCCGGATTGACCGCCAGCTTCGTGGACGTTGTGCCCGTCAGGGTGATCCTGGTGAATCCAAGTTCTTCATCTCTCTTGAAGATAACCTGATGCGACTTTTCGCTAATGCGGGCCCCATTTCCAAAATGTTGGAAAACTCCTTTGAGGAAGGTGATGAGCTGGAACATCCCCTCCTGAACATTTCAATTGAAAATGCGCAGAAGAAGGTGGAGCAGCAGAATTTCTCCATCCGGAAACGATTGTTGCAATACGACGATGTGCTGAACAACCAACGCAGCATCATTTACGAAATCCGCAATCACGCCCTTACCAGTGACACTCCCAAGGAAATCCTTGAGGACATGGTGGAAGAAGAAGTGGTCTCCCGCCTCGAAGCATTACCGCCCAATATGTTGGCGGAGAAATCCCATGCGGAATTGCAGCATTTTGTAGACTGGGCCAACAGTACATTCCCCATCGGGTTGCATCTGGAGGAGTTGACTGCGTTGGAGAAGGCTTCCTCCAAAGATGACGAAACCTTCGAAACGATGCGGGAATTCATCGTAGGCAAAATCAAGGATGCTTACGAAGTAAAGTCCTCCATGGAAGACCCTGAGTCACTGGTTGGCCTGGAACGTTTTGTCATCATTCGAGCGATCGACCGGCATTGGCAGGATCACCTTACCGAAATGGAAGACCTTCGCAAAAGTGTGGGGCTTCGGAGTTATGGCCAAAAAGATCCGCTTAACGAGTACAAGAGTGAAGCATTCAATTACTTTGAGGAACTCATGGCCAATGTGCGGGAGGAAATCTGTACCGCCCTTTTCCGTTCAGCCTCCAACTTTGAGGTTTTCCAGCGTACCCTTTCCACATTGGGCAAAAATGTGAAGCAGGAAGGCCCGACCGAAGGTGGTGGCAGTTTCATCGACCTCATGAGAGCGGCCGCCCAGGAAGAAGCCCGTCAATCTTCCGAGGATATCGAGCTTCCCAAACCCCAGGATGTGCCTAAGCCCGTGCCGATCCAGCGGGATCAACCCAAAGTCGGGAGAAATGATCCCTGTCCCTGCGGCAGTGGGAAAAAATATAAGAAATGCTGCGGCCAGGGGTGACGTCCTGAGGACTCATTTGCAGTAGCAGGTTGCGGTTCGGTTCCCAATGGCTCTTCGCTCTCAGTTTGATCCAGTTTCTTTGTGGAGCAAATTCGGAGTGCCTGCGCTGTGTATCCTTCTGACTACCGCTCTGTACGCCCTGGCTTTTGCTCCATTTCACCATTATCAATCGGCTTTTATCTGCTTCACTCCTTTCATTACCTGGTCCTTTTTTCGTCCAGGGTTTCGACGGTATGCCATTTCTGCCCTGATTGCCTCCATCCTCTGCTGGGCAACCACGCTTCATTGGCTCTACAATCTTGGTGGGCATCTGGATAGTACCTTTATGACGTGGGGGTCGGTACTTGGGTGTGCCCTCATCTTTGCCCCATTTCACTGGTTCTGGTATTTACTGCTGTATCGATTGCAGCCATGTCTGGTTGACCGTCGCATGCTGATTCGGATCAACGCCAGTCTGGCGATTGCCGGAGGTTGGGTCATTCTTGAATGGGCTCGGGAAAGTTTTCTTCACGTACAGTGGAACACACTCTCGTCAGTCTTGTGGCAACAACCTGCCTTGCTTCAGGCCGCCGCCTACACGGGCTCCTGGGGGCTCTCGTTTTATATCATTCTATTCAACCTGGGCATTACCCTCTACGTCCGGCACCTTTTCACCCGAACCCACCAGAAGCGTTCTATCCGGCAGAAGTTTTGTCCTGAGTTTTACCTTGTCTTCGGCATTCTCGGTCTTCTGTTTCTGACCTTCTTCCACAGTTTGGATCAGGCGGGCTCCAAACCTTTGCAACATTTGCTGCGGGCCGTTGCGATACAGCCCAACATCTCTCAAAAGGCAAAGTCGGATCCAAAGCATACAAACTACATCCGGAGACAGTTTGAGAAAGGCATGTCTGCTGTCATGAAGGAAGCTCCTCATGCCGCCCCTGATGTATTTCTTTGGCCTGAGTCTGCAACACCGCTGGAAGCTGTTGGAAATACCAAGTATGCCCAGTACACAGGGAAAATTATCCAGGAAGTGGTAGATGAATTCAATACACCATTGCTGATGGGAAATATGAAGGCGGTTCAGACTCAGGTGACGCTTACGCCTGACCCGAATAATCCAGGCCAGCTTTCTACACAACCCCTTGTGAACCTACCCGGAGTCTTCCAATATTGGAATGCTCCCCCAAAAGTGTATCAGGAGACGATCTCCAAGCATGGCCAAATCACGGTCAAACCCTCCGTGAGGTCGGATGGCTCCTTAAAAGTTCGCATTCAACAGAACGGCCATTTCCAGGAAGGCGATCGAGTGAATCTGGCCTACAACCTGGTAAGCAACGGAATCTTTCTCCAAATGCCCGAGGTTGGGGTTTCTGAATATCAATACCTGAAACAACGCCTTGTCCCCTTTGGTGAATACATGCCGTTGGGGCGGTTGTTCCCATTTATTAAAAAAATTGTGCAAGTTTCCGAAGAATTTCAACCCGGCCAAAAAACCGTGACCATACCGGTGGAGACCGCACGGGGCCCAGTGCATGTCGGCCCATTGGTTTGTTATGAAGATGTGTTTTCTTCACTCTCCCGAGAGCATGTGAAGGCTGGGGCCGATTTCCTCTTTGTGGCCACAAATGATGGGTGGTACGGCAAAACCGGTGCACACTATCAACATACCGCCCACTCCGTGCTTCGGGCCATTGAGACCCGGCGTCCCGTAATGCGTTGCGGCAATAATGGTTGGACGGGATGGATTGATGAATTGGGTCGGGTCCAACAGGAATTAAAGGATCCTGAGGAGGGCATTTACAAGGCGGGGCAGTTGCTCATGGATGTAAAAATCAGGCCTGCATTTTTTAAGAAAGAAAGTTTTTATGTAAAGCATGGGGATTGGTTTGTATTGCTGTGTGCAGTGTTTTTGTTAGCTGCATTTCTTCTGTTAAGAAAGAAAACCAACCTTTATGGGGCCTAAACATCTTGCAACAGCAACCGATTATTTCATAAATCGACTGATACTTTTTATATGGCCACCAATTCCGCAGCGAAAAAGTTTCTCATTGGACTAAGTGTATTTCTACTGCTGTTGGCAGCAGCTGGAGCTTGGTTTGGCACGTCTCTCCAGAGAAAACATCTTGGTGATCTTCGGAGTAGTCCACTGGACGGAGTCGGTCCGGCATGGTTACAAAATTATACAATCGGTGATCCGGAAGTTCACATCAAAGACATCGTTTTTGTTGACCACCTTGCCCACTATATTGAACCGATTGTTGCAGAAAATCCCGCATTTAATCCGCAAACCAATGTCCTTTCTGCCTTGAATTCCAATTTCCGGGGTCGGTTACTGGTTGGGGATCTTCTCGAATTCCATTCCCCGGATTTACCAGATGAACACCAACACGCCAAGGTGGAAGAGCTGATCGATAATAACAATGTAAAGCTGGTTGCAGGTTCAGGCATCAATATCAATGGGGATGAGACTATTCGGCTGATGCGATTGTTTACTGGTACTGTGTATCGATTTCACGTGACCTCGCGACATCAAGCAGAATTGGATGCGACTCATGATACGATCAAGGCTCCATCCGGGCATTACTATGATCACCATGGGCATCTTCATGAGGGGGCACCTCCCGAAGCACATGGAGATGATGGTGGCCATGGAGGCGGTCACGGAGGTGGCCACGGGGAAGCCGTGTTTGACGCCTCAGTTCGGCCAGGAAAATACAAAGCCTTCTACAAAAGCTGGCCTCTCGGAAAGTACTATCGCCATGTAATGTATGAATGCCATTACGTGAAAGGAATCAAGAGTGGCTCTGAGAATCACTACCTGAGTAACGGGGATCAGCCATGGAGTAAAAATTGGCTCAATGGAAAACTCCATGGTCGCTACCAGACCTGGTACGATGGTGGAATTAATAAACTCATTTGTAATTATCAGAATGGAATTCTGCACGGCAACTACATCGAGTTTCATCCCAATGGAAATCGGGCACTCAAGGCTACCTACGTGGAAGGCAAACTGGATGGAGTATTTCAGACATGGACTGCTGATAACTACGACGTAACCAAAAGAAAATATTCAATGGGAGAACCTATTGAGACAATACCCTCCTCTGGAGGTGGTGGCGGAGGTGGACACTGAACCCTTCTCAAACTACCTCTCAATCGCCGCATCCTTGCCGCAGCATTTGATGAATTATTCCGGGAAAAGATAGCCCCTTCAGCCCAATTACATTGCCAAATCGTGGTTGAGCCTGTGGGCTATTCACCCTTGATCGAGAACTTCGGGCACTGACTCATGAACGCCTTCGGGTTCTTGTAAACGACCTTATCAATGGCCTCCTGGGAATGTCCACGCTTCCGCATCTCGACGATAGCCTTGGGCACTGCCAGAGGATCGCTGATCCCCCAGTCGCAGGCACAATTCATCCAAATGCGATCCATTCCATACAGCTCCAGCATGTCGACGGCACGGGCCGGCGTACACTTGGACTCCGGGTATAACGTCATTCCCACCCAGAAACCCTTGTCCTTGGCCACCTTGATGGTGTGTTCCTCCACGTGATCAATGATCACCCTCTCCGGATTTACATTCTGGTTTTTTAAAGCATCCACGATCAATTTCGTGCCCTTGAGCTTGTCCTCAAGATGTGGTGTGTGTACGAGGATCAATTCATCCGTTTTGACCGCGATCTCAATGTGTCGCTCCAGCACCTCCAACTCATTCTTACTGTTCTTGTTCAGGCCAATCTCTCCAACACCCAGAACATTGGGCTTATTCAGGAATTCCGGGATGATCTCCAGCACATCCTTAGCCAACCCCAAATCCTCTGATTCCTTCGGGTTCAGACAAATCCAAGAGTAATGGGGCAGTCCAAACTTTGCCGCTCTGGCGGGTTCATACTCAGTCAGCTGTTTGTAATAATCCCGGAAACCCTCCACAGAACCACGGTCAAAACCAGCCCAAAACGCTGGTTCACAAACCGCTTCACAGCCGGCAGTGATCAATTTCTCGTAGTCATCCGTCGTCCGGCTGACCATGTGGGCATGAGGCTCAATATAGCGCATCGAAAATTCCTCTCGTATTAGTCGTTCGAACCAGACCAAGCTCCGGCAGCTCCCTTACCATGAGCTTCCGGGATCGGTTCTTCGGAAGGATCGCTCAACGTCAGCAATACCCGCTTCGTCCGGTCACCCTCCTCCTCCAATAAATGCCGTAAAGCCTTCTTTAGCTCTACCACCCGATAATCCCCCTCTTGACCGCCCCTCTGTACACGATCCAGAAAGGCTGCAATATCAATGGTTTTGATCCGGGCATCCATAAATCCTAGATCCACCAGATTTACCTCTTCTTTTTTTGAATCCATCATAGGTTTTGCCATTCCCGATTCCATCTTCGCATCCATACTCTTCTTCATTTCGCTCTCCATGCAACGCTGGTTCCACTTGCACGTTTCAGGGTAGCGACATTTTTCCACCACACAACACAACTCTTTCTCCAGCCCAACATTCTCTGTTTTGTCATCCATTCCTCTGTCAGTTTTCACCTATATCTCTAATGTAGCCAACTTCTCTTTAAAGAAGTGGTACCCGGAGAGGGGGTCGAACCCTCACTCCCTCGCGGGAACTGGAGTTTGAGTCCAGCGCGTCTGCCAATTCCGCCATCCGGGCAATTTGAGGAACGGGAAATTGATAGATTCCACTTTCACTGGCAACGGAAAAATCCAAGTTTATCTATGTGTATTTGGGAAAACCATCCAGATTATGAGGTAAGCTTACCGTTACCTCTTGTCTCAGCTCTCTTTGGGACGAGATTCTTGACTCTTATACAAACTTTGTATGAAATTATGCCATGAAAAGCGTTACTGTGAATATCTCGTTTCAAGATACACTTCTGGACGATATTGATCAAATGGCACAGAAAGAATCACGTAGTCGATCTGAACTACTCAGGGAAGCTGCCAGAGCTTATATTGATCGCAACAAGCGGTGGGATCGCATCTTTGCTTTTGGAAAGCAGGTCGCCATGGAGCATGAGGTACAACCCGAAGATGTCGCTCGTGAGATCGCGGATCATCGAAAGACCAAAGCTGCTCAACGATGATTGCACCCCGTATTGTTCTGGATACAAACGTGGTCATTTCCGCAATTCTCTTCGGTGGAACTCCGGCAACAATTATAAAGAAAATCATTCGAGGCGAGGTGCAGGGATTCACCTCACTCTTTATTCTGGACGAAATCCTGGATGTGCTGCAAAGACCTAAATTTGGTCTGACTCCCAAACAGGCCTTTTCAATCGTAGAAGATTATCAGGATCTTTGTGAATTGGTGGGACCCACCATTCAGGTACAGGCCGTTCCTGATGATCCAGACGACAACAGGATACTGGAATGTGCTCAGGAAAGTTCGGCCCAGTACATCATTACTGGCGACAATCATCTCTTGAAAATTCGAAAATGGGAGGACATTCCGATTCTTTCGGCATCAGAGTTCCTCCTTCAATTTCCCTAGTTCACAATCTTAGGCTCATGGATAGCCATACTGCATCTAACCCACCTCCCCCTATCTTTTCCAAACTTGAGGACCTTGCTCAAGACCGTGGCTACCTCACTTACGAACAATTTTCCAGAATTGCTCTCTATGATGCAGACCACGGCTACTACACGGCCCGCCGGCAACGAGTCGGGAAGACCCCTGAGGCAGATTTCTACACATCCATGTCCCTCGGTCCGATGTTTGGTAAACTCGTTGTCGCCGCTATCCAATCTCTTCTCCATGAAGAAGAATTGTCAGGCTACACCTTTGTTGAAATCGCTGCTGAACCAGAAACCTCGTTGCTTAATGGCGTCGAGCATTCCTTTGCACAGCACCGGATCATTCGGCTTGGAGATCCGCTACAAGTCGAGGGCAGGGCAGTCGTCTTTTCCAATGAATGGCTGGATGCCCAACCCTTTCATCGACTTGTATTTAAAGAAGGCACCTGGAAAGAAGTGGCGATTCAGGTAGTGGGTGATGACCTCCAGGAAATTCTCCTCGACGCCCCCTCCAGAGAACTTCAACCCTGGATCGAACAACTTCCACCGCAAACCCTGGACGGATACCACTTTGATGTGCCGACCGGTGCAGAATCCGCCCTGTCCCAACTGTTATCCCAAGACTGGAGCGGTCTCTTCCTCACCCTGGATTACGGCAAAACCCTCCAGGAACTGGTTGAATGCACGCCACAGGGAACGGCCAGAGCCTATTTCCGGCACCAGCAATCTCCCGACCTCCTTGCCCAACCTGGCGAACAGGACCTGACCTGCCATCTTTGCTGGGACTGGTTGGAAAACCTGCTGGAGCGGAACGATTTTTCCGAAGTGCAAACCCTCCGACAAGAATCCCTCTTCATGCGACATGCTTCCCACGCCATTCGGCAAATCATGGAGCAAGCCACCTCACCTCAGGATTCAGGGAAATTAAAGGAATTGCTTCACCCCGCCCACCTCGGCCACACCTTTCAGGCACTTTGCGGAATTCGTGCAAAAAAGCATTGACGCCATATCCATTAACGATTTCTTCCCACAGCCTTATGTCAAAAATTTGTGCTATCACAGGAAAACGCCCCCACAAGGGAGGAAGCATCACCCGCAAGGGTCAAACCAAGAAAAGCGGTGGTATCGGTACCAGCTTGGTCAAAAACACCAAACGTACCTTCCGCCCTAATCTTCAGCGTGTTCGCGTAGTTCTGGATTCCGGGCAAGTGAAACGCATCTGGGTCTCTGCCAAAGCTCTCAAAGCTGGCAAAGTCAAAAAAGCTGTATCGTAAGTTTTTATCGAGGTCTTCATTCAAGACCACATCCAATCAGAAAGATTGGACCATTACAGCGGCATAAATACGCCAACTGCGGTAACACGTTTATTGTGTGGGCCTGCCCAACTGTATGTATTTGAGTACGTTCCTTGACTGAAGGGGTTATCAAGGCGTTGGATATCCCAGCAACTCGTAGTCTTTTCGATAAAAGTCAGCGATTTGATCTTTGGCAGATGTAAAGGATTCGAGGATCTCTGCTGTCTTCTTCGTTACTTTCACTTTTTCTATGCCGGAAGAGGCCTCGGTGGCTGAGGATGCACAATCCATTTCTTTACCATCTGAAGAAACGGATTTTAACGCTTGGTGGACACCATCTTCTTCCAGTTTCAAAAACTTATTCTCTCCGAGCAGAAATTCATGCTGCGGACGAATGTGATTATCATAAACAAATGGATCTTTGCCGTATTCTGAGAACACATGCTGGATCCATCTCTCTGGACTCAGGTTGGTCATGTCTTGAATTGTCTGCCAACAATACTCGGATCTCAAGCGGGCCAGTGGGTCCCTCACCAAAGTAATGATATGATCAAAGGCTTCAGGGCGAACCAATTGGTTCAAATGCTCCGCATGCAGATGTTGGGGTGAACAACGCATAAACTTCAATAGATTGGCGTGAATCCCTCTTATGCTGAACAATTCACGCCACCCTCTCTTTATCATCGCCTTCACAAAGCTGGAGCCTCCGCATTTGGGAATATGCACAAAGAGCACAGATTCATCTTTCCTCACCAATATGGGCATGAGACTACCTCATAAATCCACGCCATTGAATCAACACCTATTATTCACCAAATGCTACCATAAAAAACAAGGGTTGGATCTGTTGGAGTGCTGGAGAGTTGGAGTGTTGAATCAAGTGTATAGAGCCCAAATCCCATCACTCCAGCATTCCAATACTCCATTACTCCATTACTCCAACTATTTGGTTTCGGCTATGCTGGGTTAGGGTCAATTTTTGGTGAATGGACCGCCATAATCGGCTTTTCGGCGACCACTACACTTTGCTGAGTTCTTGCAATTCCCTGATGCTGGTAATCCAGTAATTCAAATCCAGCCCCTGCCACCATGTTCAAAAGGAAGCCTTCTTCATACCGCACACGATATAGGGGGAGCCGAAGAGATTTATATTCAGAAAACCCACTGGATTCTCCTCAATATTTGGAACTTCTTTTTCAATAAATGCGGTGAGGTACAGCACACCTCCATCTGTAATCAATCCATAGGCCAACCGGGCCCAGACCGCATCCAAAGTCAAGCAATCGGGTGCTTGAGGTAACGGAGTGAGACCTCTCCAGCAACTGGATCTGATCCATCGCGGATTTCAAATAATCTTCATCATTCTTCAATCCTTCGTTTAATCGGGTACGGCACAAATGCATGGGCGACTCCTGTACAAACCCACCCCAAGCACACAATCAAGGCAATCTTGCCAGAGGGAATAACCGCTCTGCAAGGACCAGGGTTTTGAAAGCGTCATTGTTGAGAAAGTTGTGCCGTGTCTGAGGATTCACTCTTCTGATCGTTTTTGTTCTTGGCACTTGTTGTAATTTCCTTACCCACTTAAGGCATTGTTTCGCAATGATTTGATTCAAGTTTTGCTAAACTTAAAGGCTCGGAAGGGTGGCAGAGTGGACGATTGCAGCGGTCTTGAAAACCGCCGT
>CAYSOI010000054.1:0-14777 GCA_964432425.1 uncultured Opitutales bacterium
CCATTTCGGGCATCCCGTCTGGAGTGTCATTCGCGGACCAATCACTAACTTCCCAACCCATTAATCGAGCAATTTCGTCCAAGTGCCCGATGGCTCGGTTGGACTTTTCATAAAACGCCAGGAATTGCCCCACATCTTTTGAACAGTGGGATAAATAATGATTCCACTCCGCCTCGCGCCAAGCCATCTCACCGCGTTCTTCCCAGTCGCCATCACCCGAATAATCCGAATTGAATTGATTCATAAGCTACGATAAGCATGAACTCCCCCAACTTGTTGCGCAACCCAAATTCCTTGTTTTTTTCCAAATTGCCAATTTTGCTAGGGAATCAAGATGCAGCAAAAAACTCCCGCCATCGCTCTCATAGATTTAACTCGTGACTTCCCTATCGGTCTTCGCGGGTACAAATTACGGGCACTGGAAAAAGTAAATTTACAGATCCCTGCCAAGGGAATCTTTGGTCTCTTGGGCCCAAATGGCTCCGGGAAAAGCACGGCCATCAAAATCATACTGGGCCTGCTCAAGCCTTCTGCTGGCTCCTGTGAAGTCTTTGGAAAACCTGCTGGAAACCTGGAATCCCGTAATCGAATTGGGTATCTTCCCGAGAATCCGCATTTTCCATCCTTTTTGTCAGGCAGGGAGTTGGTACTTTATTTTGGAGGTTTGAGTGGAATGAATCATCCTCAGGTAAAGGAACGAGCCGAAGAAGTGATTGAGCTGGTGGGTATGGCTCAAAGTGCCCATCGCAAAGTCCGGACCTACTCCAAGGGAATGCTGCAAAGAATTGGGCTGGCGCAAGCCTTGGTACACAACCCGGATGTGCTGGTATTGGATGAACCTCTTTCTGGCCTTGACCCGCAGGGTACACAGGAGGTGCTGGACCTTCTTCTGACACTGAGAGACAAGGGAAAAGTTATTCTGATTTCCTCCCATTTATTGACCAGGGTGGAAGAAGTTTGTGATCGTGTCGCGATATTACACCGGGGCCATTTGCTAAAAGAGGGAAAACTGGACCAGCTCCTTCAGGAACAAGGAAATACCCATACGGTTGAAGTGACTGGATTGAACGAAGGAACGACTGCGGTTGATCTTAAAAAGCTGCTTCAGGCGAACAATCTGAATGTGGAAAGTATCCAAGCTGCCAGACGTCCTCTGGACAGAGTCTTCCTGGATATTGTGCAGAAAGATAAGGAAACTGAAAAATCATGATTGCTCCAAGATCTCTCTGGATTGCCAGGCTCACTTTCGCAGAAGCAGTACGGGCCAAATTTTTTAATGTGTTGCTGCTCATGGCCTTAGTACTGGTCATGCTGGCGGGGTTTTTCCAGCGGTTTGACTTTGGCACATCGCAGCTAAAATTCATCGTTGATTTTGGCTTTGGAGCCGTATTCCTGCTTGGGAGCATTCTCACACTGGTAATGACCACTCAATCCTTCTACCAGGAGCTGGAGAGTCGTTCCATTACCTCGATTCTGGCCAGACCCATCCATCGCTGGGAATACCTCCTGGGAAAATTGCTGGGGGTCCAGGCATTGCTTCTCATCTTCTGCCTCCTAACTGGGCTGATTTTGGCGGGATTGCTGACATGGGAGGAAAGGCTTGTCTTGTCGGAAGAATCGGGAGCTTCAGAAGAGAATGTGGTCAAGCAGTCAGAAGTATTTCTCTTTTTGGGAGTCCAATGGCTCCGTTTTTCTGTTTTGGCGGCACTCACATTGTGGATTGCCTGCCTCTCCAGAAGCAGCCTCTACGCTATGTTTGTATCCTTTCTGGCCCTACTTGCCTGCCAACTCCAATACCTTGCCGCCGAAATGTACGCAGATGCAGAAACCAAGGCAGGCCTCTGGTTTGCCTGGTTTTTAAAGACAATCGTCCCCAATCTCCAAATTTACAACATCGGCGACCTACTGGTTCTGGAATCTGTACAAGAGCCCCTGAACCAGAGCTTGATTGGAAGCATCCTTGGATACTCCGTGCTGTGGTACTTTGCCTTTTTCATCCTGGCGATCCTGTTTTTTAAGGATCGTGAGGTTTGAGGACAAAGTTGGGTTTAAACCAATAATTCGTTCAGTCCACCAGTGCTGTCAGCGAAGTGCTCAACTGGGAGATTCATACGATCAAACAGCGTGACGAAGAGATTGGCAAATGGGGTTTGGGCATTGTAATGCAGGAAGTTTCCATGCTGGATGCCTAACTTTCTGCCTCCAGCCATAAGCAATGGGTAGTTATTGTTATTATGGGTCTTGGAATTGCTGCTTCCGTAAAGGACCATGGTGCGATCAAGCAGAGTGCCATCGCCTTCCATGGTATTCTTTAAACGGGTAAGGAAATAAGCCAGTTGTTCAGCGAGAAACTGGTCAAACTTACCGAGGGCATCCGGCTTTTTGCCAGCACCGTGAGCCAAGCCATGCCAGTTGCCGTTTTGACCGACCACTGTTGGGAATGAATTCGCAATGGTGGTAGCGCCAGCAACCTGGCCAAGCATAAAGGTGGCAAGCCGGGTCGAATCGGTCTGGAAGGCAAGGTAGAGCAAATCGTACATGACCTTGATGTATTCCTTTGGTCCTTCCGGTGTGGCACTCAAATCCAAGGTTTTTTCCTCTACCCGTGGTTTGGGGATATCGAGCCATTGCTGAGATTGCTCCACTCGTTTTTCAATGTCCCGGACAGAATCCAGATATTCGTCAAACTTGGCTTTGTCGTGCTGAGCCAGCTGAGTTCTCAGAGACTTCGAATTGCCGAGCACAAGGTCTAACAAGCTTTGAGTGCTGTGGATTCTTTGTTTGGAAAGTTGATCATCCGAAGTCTGCCCGAAGAGTTTGGCAAAGATCTGTTTAGGATTGGCCAATGCAGGGACAGGTCGTCCGGTGTTGGCAAAAGAAAGGGTGGTAGATCGGGTGGGTTCACCGACTCCGCCATCACAGGAGAGCGTGAGGGAGGGGAAACGGGTTTGGCTGCCAATAAACTGAGCGGCCAGTTGATCAGCAGAAATGGAATTGGAATAAGCCGGTGGCTCAAGAAAATGCCCGGTAAGAAAGGTATCACCGGTGTCGTGCCCACCAAGTTTGCGACATTTGGGGTGGGATAAACCATGAATGACAGTCACATCATCCCGCAGCGGCTCCATGGATTTCAGTACATTGGTAAACCGATAGTTCTTCCCTTCTCCTCTTGGATACCAATTCCATTCAGCCTGCGGATGTTTTTCATCAGGAAGAGCAACTCCAAAGGGAAAGTAGATGAATGCCATCCTGCGGGGCAGGCTTTTGGCATCGGCTGCCATGCTGAGAGAATCCAGAAAGGGAAGGGATAGGGCAGCTCCAGTTCCTTGAAGAAGTGTACGTCGGCTAAGCATTGGAGATTTCATAATTTGGAGTATGGGAAGGTTTATCGCGTAAGAAATTCTTCAGAAAGAACGAGTTCAGTAATCAAGCTTTGAAGTTGATAATGACTCTCCTCAAAGCGTTTTGCCAGATTTTCTACCGATTGCTGATCAGAATATTCAAGAGTTCGGCCCAGAGAATAGGCCATGATTTTATGGGTCAGAGCCTTGGCAAACTGGCCCTTTTCTTTGGTAAGAAGGTGCTGTTTTAATCCGTCCATTCCGTCCAACTGGCTTCCATCTGGAAGGTCGGCTTTGGCATCAACAGGAACAGGCTTCGCATTTTTGGAAGGCTTCCAACTTTCACGATGAGAACCGACGGCATCAAACTGCTCAAAGGCAATGCCCCATGGATCAATATCCTTGTGACAATCGGCACAGGCCGCTTTGTCCCGATGAATTTTCATCTTTTCACGAATGGAGAGATTCTTGGTCTTGGATGCATTGGCATCCAGGCTAGGGACATCAGGAGGAGGTGGAGCAGGAGGAGAACCCAATACCCGATCCAGAAGCCAAACGGCCCGGCGAATAGGGTGTGATTGCTCTCCATCAGAGTTGGCCAATAAGATACTTCCTTGAGTGAGCAGACCACCTCGATGCGGTACATCTTTCAAGGAAACCTTTTGAAAATGGCTTCCCATGGGCGGATTTGGGAGTTTGTAATGCTTAGCCAGAGAATGGTTAACCATGGTGAACTCAGAATCAATCAACTGGAGGGCACTGGTATTGGACCGGAGGATCTCCGCAAAAAAGTGAAGCGTCTCCAGCCGCATGTCTTCCTTCAGTTGGTTATCAAACTTGGGATGAAACTGTGGATTGACGGCCACTCTCTGTATTCCTGAAAGGTTGAGCCATTGGTCAGCAAAGTTTTCCACAAAATTCCAGGACCGGGAATCAGCCAGCAGCCTCTGGACCTGTGCCTTCAGGACTTCCGGCTTACGTAGTTCTTGCTTCTGGGCCAACGAGAAAAGTTCCTCATCCGGCATGGTACTCCAAAGAAAATAAGAGAGCCGGGTCGCAATTTCAAAATCTGTCAATGGACGACGTTTTCCCGGAGAAGGTTCCAGCAGATACAAGAACTCTGGAGTCACCAGGACCAAGGCCAAAGTTTCCCTCATGGCGGATTCGTAAGAAGACGAATTTTTTCGAATTTGCCCAAAGAGCCGCAACATACCCTCGACTTCCCCCCCTTTGGCCGGACGCCGGTAGGCAAGAGTCATGAATTTCTGAAGTGCCCGGTTTGCACGTTCCACTTCCGAGCCATCCCCCGGCTTGCCCACTAGCCGCACATGATTACTGGGAGGCCAGGTATCAAAAACCGGTCCTTCAAATTCTACCGCATGAATGTGAATCTGCGGTTGCTTATGTTGATCTGGATCAACGGGAACCAGTTTGGGCTTTTCCCCTTTTTTGGGTTTCTTTTGTTTCTTTGGCTTACGTTTAATAAAGCCCGAACCGTCATCATATTCATTGAAAAACTTTATGGAGAGTCCGGGAAATTTGGGATTGTGGCCTGGCAATGGGAAATTTTCAATTCTCCCCCGAAACTCCAGAACCTGCCGATCCGGATGCACATCTGTGACAACCAAGGTTTTACTGGGCGAACGAACATCTGCTTTCACACCGATGGTGATTTTCATTTGAGGAATGCCTGCCTCTTCTGGGATGGAAGCACTGGTATGAACCCGCAGGACAAACTCCCCTTCCCGAGGAAACTTATTCAACTTTGCCTGAAAGACAGCCCCCGGGTAGAGAGCATTGCCATCTACGGGCGGTTTGGCATTTTTATACGGGGTATTTTTCTCAATCCTGGACTGGATGACTTCAGGTTGCTCCCCCTCCACAATGGCCTTGCCCAAAGCATCTCTGGCAATCTTCAGATAATACTCCAGTTGGTCTGCAGAAATGCCGAGAGATTGACCATTATTGCGAAAACCATCTTCCGATGCAGGTTCTGGAGGAAGGTCTCCAGCATAATCCAAATCCAGGCCAATCAAGTCCCGCATCGTATTGGCATATTCGTAACGGGTGAGCCTTCGCATCACCCCTTGCCCGCCTGTACTCCGACGAGCCTTGGCCGCCTCATCCAGATGGAAACGAATCCAATTGGTCAAGGTCTGGCGCTCTTTCGCCGTCGGTTGCGGCTCGTCTTCTGGAGGCATCTCTCCAGTTGCCACCTGATCCAGAGCATCGTGCCAACGTTCAGCAGATTGCCCACGTTCAAAATTCAGCTCCAGAGTATCCAGACGTAATTTCCCTTTCTGCTTCTCGGGACCATGACAACCGTAGCAATATTTCCTGAGAATCGGCTTAATTTGAAATTCAAAGGCACCTTCTGCCCAAGCGGAAATTCCACTCAAGAGCATCCCGGCGAGAACCAATGCTGAAACCTGTTTCATATTCATTTAATAGATCTAAACTGAAAAATCAGAGAAGGGCCCTCTGGTCAAACCTTGCCAGGGAATGAAACCGACCCGGTAATTTTGGACCAATTTCCAGCAAGGCTCAGGGTGGACAATTGCGAACAATCTCTACATGCTGAGCCTGTTTTCATGCAAATTCGTAAACTCACATTTGTCGTCAACAATGCAAAACCAGGTGCTGTGGAACTGACAGAACGGCTCAATTCCCTGGCCCAGCAAGCTGGTGTGGAAACCCGCTCGACCCTACACTACCCAATTGAAGACCATGCCCTGAAAGATACGGATGCATGCTGCGTCATTGGTGGAGATGGCACCCTGCTCGGCATTGTTCCCAAGGCCATTGAATACAATGTTCCAGTATTTGGCATCCGAATGGGAAAACTTGGTTTTCTGGCCACCTATTCCCCGGAAGAAGCCATTGAAAAATTCATTCCCCTGCTGGAAGGACAATTCCGCATCGAACACCGCTCCCTGCTTGAATGCCACTGCCCAGGCTCCCCTTCTGCCATCGCATTAAATGATATCGTCATCAAAGGTGAGGACGCCTCACACCTCGTCTCCCTAACGGTCAATGCCGACAACGAACAAGTGACTGATTACTTCAGTGACGGACTGATCTTTTCCACCCCAACCGGCTCCACCGCCTACAACATGTCTGCCGGAGGCCCACTGCTTCACCCCACCTCCGAGGTGGTGGTCATGACGCCCATCTGCCCACACACCCTCACAAACAGAAGCGTAGTTTTCCCCTCCTCCACCAGATTGGAAATCTCCTGGGGTCCCACCTCTTCGCACAGCCACCCACAAGTCAAAGTAGACGGCTACCTCACCCTTCATCCGAAAAAAGATAACAACACCCCAATCACCATCGGTCCTGCAAAACAGAAACTGGCCCTCCTCCAAAGCCCGAATCATTCCCACTTTGCCGTGGTTCGCAATAAACTCAACTGGCGTTAATCATTTCGGCTTGTGAAGAATTCTCTCACACGTTGGATTGACAGCCCCGCATTCCTCCTTTTCCTCCGCAAACCCTAATTCGACAGATCATACTTCTTATTAAATCAATCAAATGATTACATTCTTTAATCGTCTTCTGGCCAAAAGTGGCAGCTGGATCATCACCATCCTTTTGGCAGTCCTCGTAGTCTCCTTTGTTTTCTATGTAGGAAACTCTCCGGGCCTCACACCCCGTGAGGAAGGTCTCGATGACTTCAACTACTACGGAGTCAGCCTCACTCAAAATAGCAAAGAGTGGAGAGACATTCAGCAACGCTCCGCCATCCTGGCCGAAATGGAAAATGGTTCCCTTCTGAACAATCCACAATTCGCCCGCTTTGCTCCACAAATTATCCAATCCACTGCTCAGCGCTACGCTCTGCAAAACCTGCCACTCTCCATCCTTGCCAACGAAATTGGCCTACCCGAAGCCTCAACCGAAGAGATTCAGGAATTCATCACCGAACAAAGCCTTTTCCATGATAGCCAGCCCAACCGCTTTGCTCCAGCATCCCAGGGAGCATTCAATCGGGAAAAGCTCACGGACTTCCTCGATCGCCTGGAAGCCAACAGCACACGAGACGCCTTCGATATCGCGGTAAGAGAGGCACTCCTGGTACAAAAACTTCGCGAAGCCATTGATGGCCCTGGTCGCACACTTCCTTTTGAAGCCGAAGCCAAAGTCCGCACCGACCAGACCCAATGGTCCGTTGGATTGGCTGTACTTGAAAAAGCCAAAGGCAAAGACGCCCCCAAAGTGGAAGACCCCACAGACGAAGACCTCCAGCCCCTCTACGAAGAAACCATGGATACCTACGCCCCCAAAGCACGCCGTAAAGTTTCCTATCTCGCCTTCACAGCCCAGTACCCTCACCCAACCTCCGCTCAGTTGGAAGAATACTATAAAAAGCATCAAAAACGCTACGCCAAAGATCTGGAAGCTGAAGAAGACAAACAAGATGCCGACAAACCAAAGCCGGAGGTAAAAGAAGAAAAGAAACCCGAGGAAAAGCCCATGAAGGCCTACGCAGAGCTGGATTTCTTTACCCGCCAGGAAGTATTAGAAGACTACAAAGTCGACAACAACCTCGTCGCTCCCGCTCTCAAAACCGCACAAAATCGTGCAGAAAGTCTCCTCGACCAAATCTACAACGAAGCCAATCCACTTTCCCGTGAGCAAACCAATGAACTTCTGGCGAAACTGAATCTCAAACCCAACACTCACCTGGCACCCTTCGTAGAAAAAGTATACCCCAAGAAGCAACTCATTGGAGCCCTCAATGCTCCCTTTGTTCATCACAAAGCCACCGACCAGGAAAACACCCAGGCTGAGAAAATTCTCGAACTCGCCTTCACCACTCTCGATACAGACCGTTACTACACCGAGCCCTACAGAATCGGCGATGCCTACGTCATTCTCTTCCTCGACAAAATCCATGATTCTGCTCCACCAACCTTCGAGGAGATCAAGAAAAACCTGGGTAAATTTAACCAACTCAAAAAGGCATGGAAAGAACAGAAAGAAGAAGAAATCTTCAGTGCAAAACGTGAAGAAGTCGAAAAGGCACTCAAACAAAAACTGGAAGCCAGCAAAACTCTCCCCGAAAGCATCACCACTACAGATGTTGGTAAAGGATGGGTTCTCTCACACAAGACCCAGGACAAATTCAAGTCCACCAAGCTCCCTGATGGACTTCCTCAACAAGTATTCGATACCGTTAAGGAACTCTCCCAGGGCCAACATTCCGACATGGTCGCCGTGGAGGAAAAAGCCTACCTCCTGACTCTCAAGGAAAAGCTCGTACCCGGTTACACCATGGACAACAAAGAGGTCAAAGACGAACTCTTCCGCATGTCCCGCAGTTCCAGAGATTCCGTGAGCCAGGAGTTGGTCAAACGCGGCCAGGCCGCCATGAAGGTCAACATCTTCGCCCCCGCTGACACCGACAGCTAAACCTCTTCTCCGAACAATTCCCGGACACTCGGTTCCGGGCACTGATCCAGGTCCACAAGTCTGGCCGATGGCAACTGCGTCCGAAACCACTTTTTCTGTTTCCGGACCAATTGCCAGGTATTGCGGTTAAGAATCTCCTCCAACTCCCCCCTGGATGCGATCTCTCCATCCAAATAGGCCAATACCTCCCTGTAGCCAATGGCCGCACTGGCTACAGGATTCTCCCGCAAACCCGCTACCACCAACCCCTCCACCTCCTCAACAAGTCCACCGGCAAGCATGGCAGCACACCTTTGGGCAATACGGTCTTTGAGAACATCATCACCGCGAATTAATACGCAGACCCTCTTCTCCAGTTCAGGATAAGGCGCCGGCAAGTCCTCCATTTTTTGTCTCAACCCCAAAACTGACATACCTGAAGCCAGACAACGCTCCAACGCACGAATCACTCGCCGAGGATTTTGCAAATCCATTTCGCCTACCCCCTCTGGATTTAACTCCAGCAACCTCTCCACCATTGCCTTCAGCCCACCCTCGGCATACATTTGCTCCACTTCCCCCCGAATCCCATCTGGTACTTTAACTTCATCACATACCGGCTCCAGAAATGATTTGAGATAAAAGCCACTCCCTCCCGTCACCAAAACCTTCTTTCCCCGGCCAAGGATATCCGCAACCGATGCCTGGGCATGCTCCACATACTTCTGAACATTGCCAGGCTCCCTCACGTCAAAAACATCCAGACAATGATGAGGAACGACTGCCAATTCCTCCTCCGTCGCCTTCGCCGTACCAATGTCCATTCCACGATACAACTGCATCGAGTCACAGGAAATCACCTCGGCCTGCAACTCCCTGGCAGCCTCCAAACACAACGCGGTCTTCCCCACAGCCGTAGGTCCTGTGACTATATGGATACATGATTTCATCACCCCTATACTCTTTTGGGACACCCCCGACTGGCAAGCCACAACCATTTTGTATTTTTTTTCAAAAAAAGCTTCTTTTTTCACCCCGCATGTGAAAACTGGCACGGCGACTGCCAACATGCTCTCATAATCAACGGGCAATCTTCACAAGCTCGTAACCAAAACGATTAAAATCAGTCTCCATAGTAACCGATAATCATTACATTGAGGAACACAGCATGAAGATCGCCATTGTCACAGAAACTTTCCCTCCCGACGTCAACGGCGTCGCCATGACGCTCAGCCGACTCGCCCATGGCCTTGAACTGCGTGGACACTCCGTCCAGATCATCCGGCCTCAAGTGGAAAACTCCTCGGTCGTCAACTTCGGCACCTTTGATGAAGTGCAAGTCATGGGCCTACCAATTCCCGGTTACCCCAGCCTTCGTGTGGGAATTCCCAGTCCCCGTAAGCTTCACAACCTCTGGAAATCCAATCGCCCCGATGCCATTTACATCGCAACAGAAGGGCCACTGGGGCTATCCGCACTGGACACAGCTGAAAAGCTTGAAATCCCCACAACCTCTGGGTTCCACACCAATTTCCACCACTACATGCAGCATTACCGCCTGCCCCTTCTTCGCAATGCCATGGCAGGCTACCTCAAATGGTTCCACAACCGGACCCAAACCACCTTTGCCCCCAGCCCGGACATCCTGCGACGCCTGGAACTACTCGGCTTCGAAAACCTACAGTTAATGGGACGCGGTGTTGATACCCAACTCTTCTCACCAACCAAACGCTGCCAAAACCTTCGAAATCAATGGGGAGCCGCTCCCCAAGACCCAACCCTCCTCTACGTGGGCCGCATTGCCGCAGAGAAAAACCTCAAGCTTTTTGCCAAGACCACCCATCAGCTTCGCAAGCAACACCCCAATCTCAAATGCGTGATTGTGGGAGATGGACCCGAGAAAGAAGCCCTGCAAAAAGAAATCCCCTACGCCACATTTGCCGGCACGCAACAAGGCGAAGATCTCGCCAAACATTACGCCTCCGCCGATTTCTTTCTCTTTCCCAGTACCACAGAAACTTTCGGCAATGTAGTCACCGAAGCTTTGGCCAGCGGCTTAGTTACCCTGGCCTACAACTACGCTGCCCCCAAAATGTACATTGAGGACAGCATCAACGGATTCAAAGCTCCAATGGACCGAAGCCAGGTTTTCCAACAGAAGGCCACCGAGATTCTGCAAAATCAGCCCGAATGGCAAAACATCCGCAACAAGGCAGTCGAAAGCGTACAACACCTAAGCTGGGTATCGATCCTGGAACGCTTCGAGGAAACAGTACAAAACGTCATCCTCAAACGCCAAGCTGCCTGAAGCACGGTTGAGCCACCTTGGACTGCGGGAGCCTGCTGCCGCTTTCACCCGCACAGCCTGCGGTGCGGAATCGTCACCCCGTCAATCCTGTCAGCAAGTTCGCCACCTTCGCTCCAATCGCTCCAGGAATGGCGTCCCGTTGATCCAAATTCTCCGGAATACAATTCACAATCGCACTCCCCACAACCACTCCGTCCGCAACACTGCCCACTTCGCGAACATGCTCAGGACTGGAAATTCCAAAACCTACCACAACCGGTAAATCCGCACGATCCTTGATGCGCTTCACTGCATCCCCAAGCCCCGAAACCACCTGCTCACGGGCTCCGGTCACACCCTCTCTTGATACATAATACAGGAATCCCGAACCCGCCTTCGCAATCAACTCAATACGATCATCCGGCGTTGTGGGAGCTACAATAAAAACATTCGCCATCTCCCGATCCCGGCAAACCTTCAGAAAATCCCCGGCCTCCTCTGGTGGAAGATCCAAAGTCAGAAAACCATCCACTCCCGCTTCCTTCGCCCGGTCCACGTATTCTTCCAGCCCCTGCGAAAAGACCAGATTGAAGTAGGTGTAAAGAATGACCGGAACATCCGAATTGATTTCACGAACCCTGCTCACCAGCTCAAACACCTGATCATGTGTCGCCCCGGACACCAAAGCACGTTGGGCCGCCAGCTGATTGGTCAACCCATCCGCAAGAGGATCGGAAAAAGGAACCCCAATCTCCAAAATATCTACGCCTGCATTCAACAACTCACGGCAAATGGAAAACGAAGTTTCCAAATCCGGGTCGCATGCACAAACATACGAAATAAAACAAGCCCGCCCTTCAGTTTGGGCATGAGCAAAAGCCTTTGAGATACGTTCCATGTTTCAATAGTTCTTAGCTGGGAATATGGATTTCAATTGAATCAAACGAGAAGAAACGTAAACAACTCAACAAATTCAACGACAAACCCACCCGGAAACCAATTCACGGCCATCTTTCGAAGATTCCGCACAAAAGCCCAACACCCATGTTCTTCCTCGTCTGGTTTTACAGAATCATCTGGCTTCCGGTATTCCTGATCAGCCTGCCCTATTATTTGTGGCGGATGCTCCGGCGGGGAGGGTATGCCAAAGACTTTCATCACCGCTTTGGCCTGCACCCATGGCTAGGTCGCCCCAAAGGAGACCGGGTCTGGATACAAGCCGTATCTGTAGGAGAAGTCCTGGGAATTGAACCCCTCATTAATCAACTCAGCAGAATTCCTGATCTCGAAATCGTTCTCACCGCGACGACCAGTACCGGCTACAAAATCGCCAGAGAAAAATATGCATCCCAGATCCGCCATTGCGGAGTTTTTCCCCTCGATGCCGCCCCCTTCTCCTTTCTTGCATGGACCATGCTCAAGCCCACCGTCGCCATCCTCATGGAAAGCGAACTCTGGCCGGAGCACGTATGGAGTGCCCGCAGAAGGAAAGTTCCCATCATTCTCACCAATGCCAGAATGTCGGACAAATCCTTCAAAATCATGAGACCCCTTCGCCATTTGATCCGCCCCATATTGAGATCACTTTCCGCCATTGGTGTCTCCAGTGATGTTTACAACGATCGCTTTCGATTCCTGACCCAGCCCAAAATGGATCTCGACCAGATGGATGATTTCTTTGTCACCACAGGAAATCTCAAGCTGGACGTAAACCTCAGTCCCATTCTCTCCTATCAGGACAAAACCAAACTATTGCTGGAAATTGGATTCATTGCCCACGAGAAAGAGCCACACCCGGAAGTCCTACTAGGCTCCTCCACTTGGCCGGGAGAAGAAGAAACCCTCCTCAATGCCTACATTCGCTATAAAACTGTTTCCAAAAACTGTAGACTTCTCCTGGTGCCCCGACATGCGGAAAGACGCGAAGAAATCCGCAATCTGCTCAAAAGTAAAAATCACAACATTACCTGGCACCTTCGTTCGGACAGCAAAAGCCCACCGGGTCCGGTAGATGTCTACGTAGCGGACACCACTGGAGAACTCCGCAAGTTTACACAAATTTCCACCGTCGCCTTCATCGGTAAAACCCTGCAACCCCATGAAGGCGGTCAAACCCCAATCGAAGCCGCTGCCTACGGAGTCCCCACCGTATTTGGCCCCAAATACACAAACTTCACCACCATCTGCAAACAACTCCTCCGTTCAGGCTCCTCCATTCAGGTCCCCCACCACAAAGCTGTCCCCCTCGTGATTCCGGATCTGTTAAAACATCCTGACCGTATTGAAAGAATGTCAGAATGCTCCATCAACTGGCACCAGGCCAATCTCGGAGCCACCGAACGCACGGTGGAAATTATCCAAAGATTTCTCAAGAAGTCACCAAAGTGACAAACAATCACTTGACACTTTTCCTGAAAACACCACTTTCCCAAACCCTAATCTCGTTAGATGGTGGTTGTAGCTCAGTTGGTTAGAGCACCTGATTGTGGTTCAGGGGGTCGCCGGTTCGAGTCCGGTCTTCCACCCCATCCTTCTCTCCAAAGGATGGCAAGCCATGCGAAGATAGAGAGTGAAGGATGCCCTTCGAAGCTCGATAGAGCGTAGTAGAGTAAAAACTGGATGCGTCACCATGCACTACGTATACCACATCCAAAGCCTCTCCCACCCAAACAAAAGCTACACAGGCTTCTCTGCAGACCTCAAACAACGCATCAAAAACCACAACGAAGGCTCCGGCCACGCTTTTGCCCCAAAGCGACTCTGGTAAAACCGGACCATGACCACGCCCCGCGACTTCCTCCTCGAAGCCCTTTCTCCAGGCAATCCCCCGCTTCCCTTCGAAAAATTCATGGAAGCCGCCCTCTATCATCCCGACTTCGGCTACTACTCCACCGAAATCCAAAACGTCGGCAAACACGGAGACTTCTCCACCTCCGCAACCCTCAGCCATATTCTTGGAGAAGCCATCGCCAAATGGCTCAAAACTATCCCCCCTCTACCCATCATCGAAATCGGAGCCGGCAATGGAGCCCTTGCCAAAACGATCCTTCAGCACCACTCCGCAGAGTACCACATTGTCGAAACCTCAAAGCCCCTCAAAAACCTCCAGCAAAAACGCCTGAACAACACCTGCCAATGGCACGACTCCATCAACTCCGCCCTGCAAGCCACAAACGGAGCCGCCCATCTCCTCTCCAACGAACTCGTCGACGCCTTCCCCTGCCAGGTCCTCGAATATAACGGTCAGAAATGGCAAGCAATCGCCCTCGAACTCCACAACGGAAACCTCCGAGAAACCACCCTCCCCTTTTCTACAAACCACCCTCTCCCGGAAACCCCACAAACCGAACAACGCATCGAACTCCACCAATCCTACCACAACTGGCTGCAATCCTGGGCTCCCCACTGGAAGCAAGGCCACTCCCTCACCATCGACTACGGCGACACTCTCGCCTCACTCTACTACCGCCGACCTCAAGGCACTCTCCGAGCCTACTTCCAACATCAACGCCTCACCGGCCCCAAAATCTACCACCACATGGGCCAACAGGACCTCACCGCCGACGTCAACTTCACCCACCTCCAACTCTGGTCACAACAACTCGGCTGGAAAACCTCCCCCCTTCAAACTCAACAAGACTTCATCCTCCAACACACCAACCCCAACCCCGAAGACCCCGCCACCCAATTCCTCCTCCACCCCAACGGAGCCGGCCAAGCCTTCAAAGTCCTCATCTGCAAAAGATAAAAAGCTTACG
>CAYSOI010000055.1:0-7338 GCA_964432425.1 uncultured Opitutales bacterium
GTGATGGCATTTCCATCCGGTATGTTGAGGACGCTTCGGATCTTATTCGCCAAATTTTCGTCAGGGAAATTGACGTTGGCCGCCTGGAGCTGAGATGAGTTAAAAAGGAGTAGGCATAAGGTTGCCTTCAGGCCTGTACGCAGGTTTCTCATGGTGATCATGGCAGGTAGTAGGGGGGAATAGGTTTAAAGGGGTGGGGAAAGAAAAGGATTTAACTCAACATACGCAGTAACTTATTGTACGCAAGCCGATTAAGGGACAAAATGTAAAGATTTTGAGTCTTCAAATGACCCCCTCTTGAATCGGAATTGGAATTTGTCTTGCCGGGATGAAGATTTTCAGGATGAGTGGAGTCTATGGAAAATGAGGTTGTGGAAGTAACGATTCGCGGTGTGATGCCCACTCACAGTGGCTCCGCTGTCTTTTTGGGGAACGACGATAAGACGTTTGTCATCTATGTTGATCAGGGAATTGGAGCGGTCATTTCCATGGCGATGGAAGGTGTCAAACGGGAGCGTCCCTTGACTCATGATTTGATGGGAATGATTTTGCAGGGATTTGGAGCGAAGCTGGAACGGATGGTTATCAACGATGTGGACGATGGCACATTCTTTGCCCGCTTGCTTTTCACCATGGAAAATGAATTGGGCCAGAAAATGCTGGAACTGGATGCCCGGCCCAGTGACTCCATGGTGCTGGCCCTTCAGGAGTCAGTGCCTTTGCTGGTATCGAGAAAGGTATTGGATGAGGTGGAAGACATGACGGAGATTCTGGACCGGATAATGAATCAGGACCAGGAAGAGCGGGAAGAATAAAATTCCTGAAGATGGCGAACTTGCCAGAGACCATTCTGGGAGCGGGTCCACCGACGGCCTTGGCTCCTATGCAGGATGTGACCAACAAGCCGTTTATGGATGTGGTGGCAAACTACGGTCCTCCGGATTATTTTTTTACGGAATTCTTTCGTGTGCATGACAGTTCACGGCTGGACAAAGAGACCCTCCGCTCCATTACGGAAAACGTAACGGGAAGGCCGGTGTTTGCTCAGTTAATTGGAGAAAACCTGGATGACCTGGCCCGGACTGTCGGTGACCTGAAACCCTATCCTGTCGCCGGGGTAGATTTAAACCTGGGGTGCCCGGCTCCCAAAGTTTACAAAAAAAATGTAGGAGGCGGGTTGTTGCGAGACCCGGTTGCGATCGACGGAATTCTTGGGCTTTTACGGGAGAAAGTGGAGGGATTGTTCACTGTGAAAATGCGGACAGGCTTTGAGGATACCCGCTACTTTGACCAATTGCTGGAACTCATGAACAAGCACTCCGTGGATCTCCTGAGTTTGCATGCTCGAACGGTCAAGGATTCCTACAAAAGCCGGGTGGATTATGGGTTTATCCAGCGGGCGGCCCAAGTCGTGAATTGCCCGGTCATGGCCAATGGAAACATTACCTCTGCCGATAAGGCTCTGAGGGTGCTGGAGTATACCGGGTGTCACGGTGTCATGGTCGGTCGCTCCGCGATTCGAAATCCATGGATTTTTACACAAATTCGCCAAAAACTTTCCGGGAAAACTCTCTTCATGCCGACCCTCAGAGATGTGCATGGCTATGTTGACAAGCTCTTCAAGGCGACCTGGGCGGAAGGCATTCCGGAAAAGTCACATCTGGGCCGAATGAAGAAGTTTTTGAACTTTATCGCCCTGAGTGTGGAGCCCGAAGGCACATTTCTTTATGACATCCGGCGTGTGCATACCTATTCGGATTTTTGGAAAGTGTGCGATGCCTTCATGCTGGCGGACGAAAGAGGGGAGCAATTGTTCGCCGATGAGCCCTACGAGGGGCTGGTGGCCCGACCTAATTGCGAAGAGGCGGATGTCCGGGATATGCCAGCGTGTTGTGCCTGATGCTTACTGATTGGGAAGGGAAAAGGAGAGGAGGAGCTTTTCTTCGTAGGGATGTTGTTTATGAACTCAACCTAGGCCTAGCTTTTCCCTTGCTTCAGGGGACATCATGTGTGGGGTCCAGGGTGGTTCCCATACAATCTCCACATTTGCCGTCGATACGGTGGAGAGGTTTTCCAAATTTTGTCGGGCGTCATCGGCAATGACGGGGCCCATTCCGCAGCCTTGAGCGGTCAGCGTCATTTTCACTTCGATGCTGTGGAGCCCATCGGGTTGCTCATCATGACGAAGATCGTAGATCAGGCCGAGGTCGACAATGTTCACCGGGATTTCCGGATCATAGCAGTTTCTGAGAGCATTCCAGAGTTGCTCCTCGGAAAAGGCTTCGTCTCCTGTGCCGGCATCCGGAGTTTGTTCCAGTTGCTGGCGGAGTTGTTCAGCGTGTTCACCTAAGGCATCCAGGTCCTCTTTGCGGATGCGGAACATACCAATTTCGTTGGCCAGCGTGACACTTTCTCCAAGTGCTTGTTTGACAGAATAGGTGCTACCTTCCTGGAGGAGGACTTCTTCTCCAGAGGGGATGAGGGTGGCTTCGCAGTCTCGTATGAGTTTGAGCATGATGATGTGTGGTATTTGAAAAAAGAAAGTGGAGCTGTTCTCAGGGAAGTTCGAAGGGGAGACGAGCGTAAATGTGCTTTGGATCATTCCATTTCTGGAGAGATTTCAACTGGTTCTGAAGTTTGCGAACCTCCATTTGCACCGGGTTCGCCGAGCTTTGGTGGAGACTGGAAAAGTTTTCTTCGATGAATTTTTCCAGCAATTCCATTTCCGAAAGATCTTCCGGAAAGTGCTCGACTTTGAATACATGCAGCCCGGCCTGATCGGCTCCGGCCTGGATGGCATCCTGTAATCCTCCGATCTCATCCACAAGTTTGTTTTCCAGTGCTTGCCGGGCAGACCAAACTCGACCCTGAGCAATGGCATCTACTGCATCGGCATCCAACTTCCGATGGTCGGCGACATTTTCAAGGAAGGCTTGATAAATGTTGTCCACATACTCCTGCACTTCTTCAATCTCTTCGGGAGTTTTGGGGCGGGAAATGGCGTAGGGGTTGATATGTTGGCCAGTGGAGACAGAGTCCCAGGTCAGCCCTAGTTTTTCGCCGAGTTTTTGAATGTCGAAAAGCATTCCGAATACACCGATTGAGCCTGTGATGGTCTCAGGTTGAGCCAGAATCCTGTCAGCCGGAGCACTGACCCAATAACCTCCTGAAGCCGCTGTGGCTCCCATCGAAACCACCAGTTTTTTGCCTTTGGCTTTACAGTCGAGAAGGGCTTGCTGGATGATCTCCGATGCCGTGGCACTGCCTCCAGGACTGTTGACCCGCAATACAATACTTTTGACTTCTTTCCTGTGGCTGAGCTTGGTCAGTTGCCTGTGCAAAGTTTCCGATCCTGCATAGCCAGGGGAACTTCTTCCGTTGATAATAGCTCCTTCCACGTAAACCACGGCAATGGTGTTTTCCGCTTCTTCTGCATCCAATTCCAGGTCCATCGCTCCCGTGTATTCCTGCAGGGAGATTTGTTGAAAGGAGGCAATTTCTTCGTCCCATTTCCCAAATTTTAGCACTTCTGCATAAATTTCCGAACGTGTGGCCAATTGATCCACCAATCCGGCTTCCAGGGCTTCCTCTGAATCAAAGTTAAATTCTTTATCCAGGATAGCCCGTAGCTTGTCTTCCTCCATACCCCGGTTGGCCGCAATCTCCTGGAAAATGGTTTCCCAACGTTCGTCCAGAATGGTCTGGATTTGCTCTCTGGCTTCTTCACTAAAGGTTTCCCGTGTGAAGGGTTCGATGGCCGCTTTGTATTTACCGACTCTTACGGGTTGAATGCCCACTCCGAGCTTTTCCAGGGCTGGGGCAAAAAAGGTGTATTCTCCACCAATTCCATTGAGCTGAATGTCTGAAAAAGGATTGAGGAAGAGATGGGACGCCGAGGAGATCAGGTAGTAGGTTTGGAGGTTGGGAGAGAAGGCAGACGCAAAGACAGGTTTTTCGGATTTCTGGAATTTCAAAAGAGCATCCCGGATTTCTCTGAGCCCGGCATAGCCAGTGCTGTTCTCGTAAGGCATGTAATTTCCGTGCAGGTAAATGCCTTTGATGTCAGGATCTTTGGTGGCTGCCTCAATGGCTTCCAGCACTTTGTAGAGGTGAGTCCCAGTGCCTTCTTCATCCAGTACCGATTGCAAAATCATCTCTGCCGGGTCCATTGCCGGAGGGGAATCCGTGATTTTTGTCGACAGATTGATGGTCAGGAAGGAGCCGGATTCCACGGGTGTGGCCAGGTTTGAGCTGGTGAGACCGCTAAAGAGGCTCATCAGGAAAATAAAGGCGATGACCAGGATCAATAGGCTTGCCAGCATCTGCACAGCAGCTTGTCGAAGAACGGATTTAAAAAAGGCTTTCATGTGCAAATAGCTGAAAATGGAGAGGGGTTACGAATCAGAGACGATTGAAATTGCGGTTGCGGTGGAGGCTGGCTCGGCTTCAATCGGTTTTCAATTATTTAATGTACCCTCTGTGTTTTGGGGCAAAAGTATATTTCAAGATCCGTTATGAGTGAAAAGATTTTATCCACAGATGAGAAGGCGTTGAGCGTCAATCTCGACGAAACCAAGTACGGCACCTTTGCAGAGATTGGGGCCGGGCAGGAAGTGGTCCGCCATTTCTTCCAGGTTGGAGCTACCGCGGGTACGGTGGCCAAGAGTATGTCGGCTTATGACATGAAGTTTAGCGACGAAATATATGGCAATTGTGATCGCTATGTTTCCAGGCAACGGGTCGTGCAGATGTTGGAGCATGAGTACAGTTTATTGGAAGAACGCCTTCGGGATACCCGGGGGGAAAGGAGCACGTTTTTTGCCTTCTCCAATACGGTGGCAGCCCAAAGCTTTCGTGGAGGGCGGGATTGTCATGGCTGGCTGGGAATTCGCTTTCAGTTGACCCCTCAGGCGGCTCCCAGCGACATCATTCTGCATGTTCGTTTGCTGGATGAAACCAATTTGCAGCAGCAGGATGCCTTGGGGATTATCGGCGTAAACCTGGTCTATGGAGCCTTCTTTCATCGGGATAACCCACGGGAGTTTATCCAATCCCTGAGTGACAATCTGGGGCATGACCGCATTGAGGTGGACATGATCCAATTCCTCGGGGCAGGGTTTGAAGAAGTGGATAATCGGATTCTGAGCCTGATGCTGGTTCAGGAGGGGCTGACCAAGTCCGCTCTCTTTAATACCGAAGGCAAAGTCTCCCAGCCCGCCGAAGCCTTCTATAAAAAAGCCATCCTGGTCGAACGCGGCAGTTTTCAACCGGTCAACAATGTTCACATTGATATGCTGCGTTGTGCAAAGGAGAGGTTCTGCAAATTGGAGGATGTGGACGAATCCGAGGTTTGTGTACTCTTTGAACTGAATCTGGCTTCGATTGGAGACGGCAAGGAAATCGACCTCTCCGACTTCCTTTCCCGTGTCGACACCATCACCGCTCTGGGGCACCATGTGTTGATCTCCAATTATTTGGAATATTATCGGCTCAGCAGCTATCTGCGGACCTGGACCAAGAAGTCCCTGGGGATTGTTCTAGGATTAAGCAACATGGCAGACATTTTCCAGGAAGCTTACTATGAAAATCTCGGTGGCGGCATCCTGGAGGCGTTTGGTCGATTGTTTAAGCAAAACGTCAAACTCTACGTCTACCCGATGACCCATGCCAGCTTTAAGAAATACCAGGAAATTCGCCGTATCCCGGAAGATGATGCACCCTTGCAGTTGGAAAGCCTTCAGGGAGTGCCGGTGATCACCGCAACCTCCTATCGTCCTGCGACTCATCTCAAACCACTCTATCAATATGTGATGGAGCACGACTTTATCGAGTCCATGGATAATTTTGACCCCAATTGCCTGGACGTGGTTTCAAGGGACACTATTTCCAAAATTATCTATCGTGACCGGGATTGGGAGAAAGATGTTCCCGCCGAGGTTGCTGAAATTATAAAAACCCGTAAACTATGGGGATATTCTGATTAAATTAACCCATTTGTAAAACCGCCCATTGCTCACCATGCCCGATTTCGAATACCCTACCCAGAAGGCTCCAACACCGGATTATCAACCTCCACGAGATTTTTCCCCACCTCCGACTTCTTCTTCAGCTGAATCGGCCCCAGAGGAGCCAGACGTCGTTGCCGAAAGTGAGGACACGGAAGAAGAGGAAACTGCCGCCCTGCTCTCCTTTGAAGAGGGCAGAGTGCTCGGTTGCCTGATTGAAAAATCCAAAACCACGCCGGATAATTACCCCCTTTCGCTGAACAGCCTCCAACTGGCTGCCAACCAGAAAAGCAACCGCCACCCGGTAACTGATCTGGATGAAGAAGACATTGAGGATGCCATTGATGGGCTTCGCGAAAAAAAGTTGGCGTTCCGGGTCGATCAAGCCGGAGCCCGTACCGCGAAGTTCAGCCACAATGCGAAATCCACTTTGGAGTTCTACGATGAGCATGTGGCCATCCTGAGCGTCTTGCTTCTTCGTGGCCCCCAGACGATTGGAGAAATCCGAGGTCGTACGGAAAGGCTCTATCGTTTTGCAGATGTGGAAGATGTGGAAGAAGTCCTCAAGGAAATGATGGAGAAAGAGGACTCGATCATCGTCGAGCTCCCCCCGTCCTCTGGCAAAACAGTGAAACGTTTTCACCAGACCTTGGCCGATTATCCATTCGAACTTCAGGACGCCGGTACCACCTCCTCCATTTCCTCCGCACCTCTCAAAATCAACAAAGCTTCTGCCGAACAAGTCGAGGCTCTGGAAAACCGGATTGATCAACTCGAAAAAGAAATCGAGGAAATGAAATTGCAGTTTGCCGAGATCCGTCAACTGCTGGACTGAGCGAAAGGGTAGGGGATGAAAGACATCGCGGCATTTCGAGGCCTCATCATGATGTGCCTCCTTCTCGTCTCCATGTATTTGGTTTTCTCCACTGTCATGTCTTCCTTCCGGGAGGAAAAAGAGAGGGAGTTGACCAAAGAAGAAGAGTGGCAGGCCTACCAGAAGATGATCGAGCAGTTCGAAATCCTTCAGGCTGAACAGGAGAATGCAATCTCCGATGAATCTGAGGCTGAATCGGAAGAGTCCTTGACCCTGATTGAAAAAGTAGAGCAACAGCAATTGGCTGAACAAGATGCACAGGACCGTGAAAAAGCCCGTGCGGAGCTCATGAAATCCATCGAGAATGCTGAAGCCAACAGACGCCTTGAAGCCATTGCCAAACCCCTTATCGAAAAAGAAGACATCCGCCTGGATTCCACATTTCCCGTTCCCGAAGACCTCCCATTGACCGCCGAAGCACTCCTCGGCAAGCCCACTGATGACTCCAACTGACCCCGA
>CAYSOI010000055.1:7438-10189 GCA_964432425.1 uncultured Opitutales bacterium
CGCTTCGGCGGCCTCAGCACCCGGCCATCCTCATCCATAAACGCATGGTACGTGTGCCCCATGGTCACTTTTTTCCCCTCACACCATACCACATAATCGATCCGAAATTTCGCCCTCGTCGAGACCTCCAACTCCGTGACTATTTTCACCACATCATCAAACCGCACTGGAGCCAAATACCGTGCATTGCATTCCACCACCGGCAGAAAATAACCCTCCGCTTCCAGGTTTCGGTAAACGACTCCCAGCTCATCCAACATATGAATCCGGGCGACCTCAAACCACACAAAATAATTGGAATGGTAAGTGATCCCCATCTTATCCGTCTCTGCATAACGGACTCGAATTTCTTTTTCAGAAATAACCTTTCGAACATTCTCGGACATATCTAGAGTTGAATAATTAAAAACAGCTCATACTTCCCGACGAATTCACAAACGCAAGTTTTTGGCATAATCCGCATTTCCTAATTTCAGTTTCCCATGGTTCTCACAGACAAAGAACGTGTCACCACCTTCCTGATTGGCATCGTGCTCGGTTGCCTCGTTGTTGCCGGACTTCTGCAACGCAGGAATCATCGCCAAAGTCAGCATGAACAAATCTACAATGCTCCCATTCCCGAGTGGGCTGAAGCCTTACCGGAAGCAGTCCCGGAAATTCTCCATCGTGGAAAAATCCTTCAGTTTGAAAAAAAAGAAGGCCTCCTCTCCCGATCCTGGATTCTGGAATATGAACGAAACTATCCCTTCGTCCTGATTCAGGAAGACTCCACCTCCTCACCACCAGAGTACAAGTACATCGCTGCGGACTGTATCCATACCACTCCCAAACCTCATGCCACTTACAAAGAATACCGGGAGCAGCTCAAAGAACTGAAGCTTTTCCCACGGGAACATTTTAAAAAGCAAAACGTCATCCTTGTCGGCATCCATCAGGAAAAACCGACCATTGAAGGGCTCCACACGGCTCTGGAGAAACTCAAAGTCCACCCCCTCATTGACTCTGCAAAACTCGACATTATCGAAATCCGGGAACCCGAAGAGTCCCGTTTTCAGCACCCCGGTCAGTTCCGCAAACGCATCTCGGAACCCAAAGATTCCAGCCGTACTTCGGGCTCCTAAGTTTAACTCGACACCTTTCCCAAAAAACCTTTCCTAGTCCGACTTCCCAATTTCCACCCATTCATTTTTTAATACTCACCTAACCAACCACAGACTCAACCCGTGAACGTCGAAGTCATAGACATCAACGAAACCCGCAAAGACTTCAAAATCGAAGTCGATGCAGATCTCATTAGCCAAGAGGAGCAAAGCATCCTGAAAGTCTTTACCAGGGAAGCCTCCATCAAAGGTTTCCGAAAAGGAAAAGCTCCCATTCACTTGCTCAAAGCCAAGTACGCCAAAGAGATCAAAGGGGAACTGACCCAAAACCTTTCTAAGAAAGCTCTCAAAGCTGCTTCCGACAAGTGCGACACAGAAATTGTTTCCGTACTCAAATTGGAAGGGAATGATTTCACTCCGGGACAATCGGCAGAAGTTGTTGTTACGGTGGATCTCAAGCCCTCTTTCACCGTGCCCGATATCTCTGACCTCGAACTCGAAGAAGTCGACGTTGAAGCCACCGATGAAGAGGTCGATTCCGCATTCCAAACTCTGCTCAATGACCGTTCCACCTTTGAGCCGGTTGACCGGGCTGCCGAAGCTGGAGACTACGTCAAATGCTCCTACGAAGGCAAAGTCGGCGACGAATTGGTCAAAGATCTCGTCCCCGATGTCCAGGTACTGGGTAGCCAAAGCTCAACCTGGGAAGAAGCCGGGCAACCTCGCGAAGGCATTCCGGCCGTGAAAGCCGTTATTGAAGGCCTTGTCGGTATGGCTGCTGGCGATGAGAAGGACGTTGAAGAAGAATATCCTGAAGATTTCCTGCAAGAAGCTCTCGCAGGCAAAACTGCCACCTACCACGTCACCGTAGAAGAAGTTCGTGAAAAGAACCCTCCAGAACTGAACGAAGAATTCTTCCAAAGCCTGCATGTCGAAGACGAAGAGCAACTTCGCAAAGGCATTCGTGAAAACATTGAGCATCGCAAGCAACAGAACCGTTCCGACAAGCATCGTTCTCAGATAACAGATGCGCTTTGTGAACGTGCCGATTTTCCCATTCCAGAGAGTGTTCAGGAGGAAGAGTCCCAGCAAGTGCTCCAGGAACTCGTGAACGTCAATCATCGCCAGGGTGTCTCAGAAGAGCAACTTGAAGAAAACAAAGCGGATTTGCATTCCTCAGCACAAACCATTGCCTCTCAACGCATCAAAACCCGCTACATCCTTCTCCAGTATGCCAAGGACAAGGACATGGAGGTCGACAACAAGGAAATTGAGGGCTACATCATGAATGAGGCCTACCAGCGTCGCATTAACCCCAATGATCTTGTTAAGGACATTCAAAAAGATCCGGGGATTCTTACTAGCATCCAGGAAACCATTCTCCTTCAGAAATCACTTCATGACTTACTGCACAATTTAAGCGGCGGTGAATGCTGCGATCATGATCACGATCACGACCATGATGAAGACTAAGAAGCTAATTCCAATTCTCTAACCCAAACCAAATCGTGTCATACCAACCTTTACCCTACGTATTTGAACGTGATGGACGTACTGAACGTTCCTGGGATATTTACAGTCGCCTGCTGAAAGACCGCATTGTCTTCATCGGTGCTCCCATTGACGACTATGTGGCCAATGCCGTAATCGC
>CAYSOI010000055.1:10289-12103 GCA_964432425.1 uncultured Opitutales bacterium
GACATCTCCATTGCCGCAAAGGAAATTCTGCGTTGGCGACATACCATCAATGAAGTCCTCTCCGAGAAGAGTGGAAAACCCGTGGAGCAGATTAAAGCTGACTCTGACCGTGATTTCTATATGACTGCTATTGAAGCCAAGGAATACGGACTCGTCGACCACGTGATTTCCAAAAAAGGCACAGAATAAACCTCCCCCCTAAACCAACCATTCTACCCAGCCCCTGACCTAATGGCCAAATCGACCAAACTTACATTTTGCTCCTTCTGTGGTAAATCCCAGAACGAAGTCATCAAAATCATTGCTGGCCCGGCTGGAGTACACATCTGTGATGCCTGCGTCACGGTTTGCAAGACGATCATCGACCGTGAGATCAAGGAAAATGAAGAAAGCGATATCCGTCCGGCTTTCCAGTCCAAGACCCCCGCTCAAATCAAAGCCTACCTCGATGAACACGTCATTGGTCAGGAAGCGGCCAAAAAGGTCCTCTCCGTAGCGGTTTATAATCATTACCAACGTCTCCGCCTCAAAATGCAGGAGCCCATGGCCCCATCCTACACCCTGCAGGAATACGATGAAGTCGAAATCGAAAAGAGTAACATCCTTCTCGTCGGCTCCACCGGAAGCGGAAAAACCCTCCTGGCCCGCAGCCTAGCTAAAGTACTGGATGTTCCCTTTGCTATCGCCGATGCCACCACCCTTACCGAAGCTGGCTACGTCGGAGAAGATGTGGAAAACATCGTACTGCGTCTTCTGCAGTCCGCCAACTATGATGTCCAGAAAGCAGAATGTGGCATCATCTACGTTGACGAAATCGACAAAATTGGCCGCAAAACTGACAACGTCTCCATCACCCGCGACGTTTCCGGAGAAGGGGTGCAGCAAGCCCTGCTGAAAATCCTTGAAGGTACCACCTGCAACGTTCCACCCCAGGGAGGCCGCAAGCATCCCAACCAGGAATACATTCAGCTCAATACCGACAACATTCTTTTCATCTGCGGCGGAGCCTTCGAAGGCCTCGACAAAATTATCAGTCAACGTGTTGGAAACCGCGTTCTCGGTTACGGTGCCAAAGAAGAACACCAAGCCCGTGATGCCCAGCTGGCTGACCAGATTACCAAGGAACTCCAGCCCGAAGACCTCATTCGCTACGGCATGATTCCCGAGTTCATTGGCCGTCTTCCCGCCGTTTCTGTCCTCGAAGACCTTACCGTCAGTGATCTCGAACACATTCTGATGGATACCAAGAACGCCCTAACCAAGCAGTTTTCCAAACTCCTGGCTCTCGAAGGCGTCAAACTCAACTTTACCAGAGATGGCATCACCGCCATCGCGGAAAAAGCCATGGAACTCAAAACCGGAGCCCGGGCCCTCCGCTCCATCATGGAGCAAATCATGCTCGATCTCATGTTTGAACTTCCCGACCACGATGCCATTGAAGAAGTCACCATCAACCGTGCCGTCGTCGAAGGCAAATCCAAGCCCAAAACCCGCAAACGCCGGAAAAACAAAAGCGCCGCCTAAATCATCTGAATGGATGTCGCAGGGTTCTCTCGTATCAGTCCTATACGACCTATAGGACCTATTCTTTACGCCGGCTTCCCGAACTGAAACTCTCCCGGCTTCAGACTCAACGCAAAGCCTTCCAGTAACTGCACGGTCCACTCGACATCCTGTAAATCTACGATTTCGCAAGGGGTGTGCATGTAGCGCAGTGGAATGGAGATCATGCCTGTCGCCACACCGCCTCTGGCCACCTGCATGGCCCTGGCATCTGCCGAAATGGGCCGTGGGTCTGCTTCATATTGGAAGGG
>CAYSOI010000055.1:12203-14700 GCA_964432425.1 uncultured Opitutales bacterium
GCCGTTGCCACACTGGTCAACTTCGCCTTCAAGTCTGCATTTCCCGACAACCGACGAATCACTTCCATCACGGCATAGGCACCTGCTTTATCATCGAAAGCCCGTGAATTCGCAATAGTGCCACGTACCATTTCCACGGAGTGCGAATACACCACCGCATCCCCAACCCGAACCAATTTCTCTGCTTCTTCCTTGGAAGATACCCCGATATCGATCCAAATCTGGTGCAACTCCGGCACTTTCTTCCTGTCTTCTGGAGACATCAAATGAATGGCCCGCTTGCCCGTAATTCCACTGACGATTCCATCCTTGGTCATGATGTCCACCCGGCGGCCGGAAAGGATGGTTTTGTCATGACCACCAATGGTGTCAAAATAGAGGAACCCCTTGTCATCAATGTACCGAATGATGAAACCCAACTCATCCATATGCCCGGCCAACATCAGAGACGGGCTGGCAGAACCATTCAGAGTCGCAAATACATTGCCCATGCTGTCCTCAACATATTCATCACTGGGGCCGCTGAGGTGCTTTTTCAACACTTCGCGGGCTTCCTCTTCGTAACCGGAAGGGGAGCGGGCTTTCAACAAATCAGACAGTAATTCTGGGATTTCAGACATAGGATCAGGTTCAGACTTTCTATTAAAATTCAAAATAAAGAAACCAGACGTTCGTTTTCCTCTTGGAACGCCCTCACTGTCAACTACATTGCACCCCGTGAATATTTATCCAGCCATTGATCTCAACAACGGTAAATGCGTTCGCCTCAAGCAAGGTGAAGCCCATCGGGAAACGGTCTACTTTGAAGATCCCGGAGAGCCCGCCAAGCTATGGAAAGAAGCCGGAGCCGAATGGGTACATGTGGTTGACCTGCAGGGAGCTTTCGAAGGAAAACCTGCCAACCTCGACGCCATCCGCAAGATTCTGGCTGCCGGAATGAAAGTGCAGGTCGGTGGCGGCATCCGCGATGTCGAAACGGTTCGCCAATACCTGGACGCTGGCATTACCCGCACCATTATCGGAACCCGTGCCTGCGAAGATCCGGACTTCATTCGCCAACTCGTCGAAGAATTTGGCGACCAAATCGTCATCGGCATCGACGCCAAGGACGGCATTGTCCGCACCAAAGGCTGGGTGGAAGACTCCAACGTCACTGTCGCCGACATGGTCGAAACTATGAATGAAATCGGCGTTTCCACCATCATCTACACAGACATTTCCACGGACGGCATGCTCAAAGGTCCCAACCTGGAAGCTCAGGAAGAAATGTGTAAAATGAGCAAAGCCAACATCATCGCCTCTGGCGGAGTTTCCTCCTACGAAGACGTCACCAACCTCTCCTTATTGGCGGAAAAGTACCCCAACCTCGACGGCGTCATCATCGGCATCGCCCTCTACGAAGGCCGTGTCGAACTCTCCAAAATCGTTTAATTCACCATGCCGGAGGAAGATCCCATCGAAATCCCCATCAATGGGGAACTCGATCTCCACACCTTCCGCCCCAACGAACTCGGCGACCTTATCCCCGACTACATCGAACAATGTCTTGAACTTGGCATCCGACGAGTCCGCATCATTCACGGCAAAGGCACCGGCACCCTCCGCGAAACCGTCCACAAACTCCTCAAACGCAATCCCCACGTAGTGGAATACCGCCTCGGTAACGAAGGCGAAGGCAGCTGGGGAGCCACCATCGCCTACATCCAGAAGACCTAACTGGGAGGGTGGACTTTCCAGTCCGCCTAAATTCTATAAATAAAGAGATCCAAAGGACAGCCATTCGCCCTTTAGGTCTCTTAAGTCCTTTAGGTCATTGTCGAAAACTTACACAGCTCCAATATCGTTGGCATCCAGATTCACTTCCGCTCCAAAGTAGTGGAGGATGGTTTGACGGTGGTCAGAGACATGATCGTTTTTAATGAGCACTCATCTCGAGTTAGAAAAGGCTTGGCATTTGGATTGGGCGATGCCTCTTTGTTCATCCCTTCCCCCTGAAAAAAACTTTCAATTCAAACCACCATATTCACAGCATCATGTTAAAAACCGACCTCATCCATCCTGAAATTCTTCGAATTCTCGGCACCGCCGGCCACCACGCCAAGATCCTCATCGCCGACGCCAATTACCCGGCCAGCACCAAGAAAGGCCCCAACTGCGAAGTCATTTACCTCAACCTCGCCCCCGGTCTCCCGAGTGTCGCCCAGGTCCTGGAATGCCTCCTCGCCGTCCACCCCGTCGAAGAAGCCGTCATCATGGACCCCCTCCGCGAAGATCCCGCCATTGCCGGCTATCCCGAAGACTGGGAGCCCCCGGTCTGGAAATCCTACCGCGAAGTCTTCGCCAACTCCGACCAGGATCAGGAACTCAAAAAAATCCAGAAGTGGGAATACTACGACTACGTCTGCGACAACGACCACCTCCTCACCATCCAAACCGGAGAACAGGAAATGTACGCCAACATCTGCCTCGCAACAGGTGTACGGCGAAGGGATTGAGT
>CAYSOI010000056.1:0-14646 GCA_964432425.1 uncultured Opitutales bacterium
GAGAGATTGTCCCATTCCACATCCGGCTTGGTCTCCAGCAGGATTCGGCTGGTGGGGTAGTAGGGGACGAGGTCCGTAAAGTCTGCCAAGGTTTTGATTTCCTCTGGCTCCATGTCCATGATTTTGATCACTTTCATGGCGACTGGAGTGGTATCCTCCGTGAGGGCTCCATGGAATTGGCAGAAGACTTCGTGGCCGTGCTGGAGGCCGTAGTGCTCAATCAATGCCTTGGGAACCAGGATGTTGAGGGAGCGTTGGCGATAGCTGTCTTTTTCATAGACCAGCAAGCCATTGCCATCTTCGAGTGGTTCGAAAATGCCTGTGGCAAACAAGGGGGATTTGTTGGCAAAGTGGTGGTCCAGAAGATTTTTGATAATCTGGATACGAGATTGGGAAGCCTGGATCTCTAATTCGAGCTTATTGGCTTCTTCGATCAGTTCCTCCAGCTCCAGTTTATAGAGATGGTCCAGATTGATGGGAGGCTTCCCATCTTCCACAACTTCATCGCAGAGATTCTCCAACAGCTCAATACTGCCAATGGCTTCCCACTCCAGTGCGGCGGAATAGGTGGGGTCGCTGTCCTGGTTTTGGTAGCGGGCAAAGAAGGCCTGAGACTTCGTACGCTTCTTTTCCCCACGGCTTGGTTTCCGCCGTTTGTTTTTGGGGTTGGGCTGATTGCCGTGTGGGGAATTGGTATTCCCTGACTTTTTTCTTCTTCTGCGATTCGGTTTCTTGGGTGCTTCGCCTTCCTCGTTTTCTTCCTTTGGCGCAGATGCGTTGGGTTCCTTCGCCTCCGGCATGGGCGTTTCGGGAACATCGCTTGGATCAAAGTTCATGACGGCTTGCGAAGTGACCGCAGAATCATCTGAATCATTTTCAGACTTGGAATCAGGTATGTCTTCTTCTGGATTTCTCATGGATTGAGGGAATTGGTGATTTGTACGGGCTGTACAGAATCGGGAGCAGATAAGAGGGAAAGTGTGGGAGCTGGGAGTGAAGTAGGTGTTATGCTTAGCTGATCTGACGAATCAGTTCACAAATTTGTTCTTCCAAAAAGCTTATTGAACCATTGTTGGATAGGACTTTGTCCGATTTTTCAATTTTCAAAGAAAGGGGAGCTTGGTTGGCAATACGTGCCAAGGCATCTTCCTTGTGGATTCCCCTTTGGCCTAGTCGTTTGAGCTGTGTCTCAGGAGAACAAGCCACACAAACTACCAAATCGAAGTGAGTTTCAAGCCTTTTTTCTATCAAAAGGGGGATTTCCACCACCCAGTTTTGGTCAGAGTTTGCCTGTAACTTGCTTCGCCAATGATCCCGGATTCTGGGATGGAGCAGGTTTTCGAGAGTTTGTTTTTTTTCAGGATCGGAGAAAACTTGTGCCGCAATTTGTTTTTTATCGAGTGTACCAAAGGCTTTTTCCACAGCAGTCCTCACTTCAGGATCGTTGTCCAGTAGTTCATGAGCGATGGCATCCGTCGAGAGGGTATGCCACCCCAACTTTTCAAAGATTCGCAAGGCTTCGGTTTTCCCACAGCCTATGCCGCCTGTTAGACCAATTTTCATCTAATTGTGGCTCAAAATTGTGAATTTTCTTTTCAATGATGTGAGGATTGAAGAAGGTTCAGAACTCTTATTTTTATTAACTATGTTTACACGTTTGTTTTCGGGTACATTGCTGGGTGTGAAGGCATTGCCTGTGGAGGTGGAGGTCAACACTGGAGAAGTGGGTGAGGTGGGTTTTGTGATGGTGGGATTGCCGGATGCTGCGGTGAAAGAGTCGCGGGATCGAGTGTTTTCTGCATTGACCAATTCCGGTCTACAGATGCCGTACACCCGGACAACGATCAACCTGGCCCCTGGGAATTTGCGGAAGGAAGGGCCGAGTTTTGATCTGCCGATTGCCTTGGGGGCGGCTCTGGCTATGACTGGCAGAGCCGATTTGCCCAGAGATCCGGAAGACTATCTGGTGGCTGGGGAGTTGGCCTTGTCATCGGAGGTGAGGGGAGTGAAAGGTGGCTTAATGCTGGCCAGATTGGCTTTGGAGGTGGGTAAAAAGGGGGTCATTTTGCCAGAACTGACAGCGAGGGAAGCGACCTTGGTTGGAGGAGACCTGGAGGTGTTTTCGGTCAAGAATCTGGATGAAGCCTTTCGTTTTTTTACGGAAGAAGATTATGAGTTGCCAGTCATGCAGCCTACTGTTCCAGAAGCAATGAGTGTGGAAGCCTACTCTGGAATTGATTTTACCGATGTTAAAGGTCAGGAGCCTTTGCGTCGTGCTTTGGAAGTGGCGGTGGCTGGTTCTCACAATATCCTGATGATTGGGCCGCCAGGAGCAGGGAAATCGATGGTGGCCAAGCGGGTCCCTACCGTCATGCCGCATCCGGAAAGGGAGGAATTCCTTGAAATTCTGAGCATTCATTCCTCTGCCGGGATGACCATGAAAGGAGATGGTTTATCTTATGAAAGACCTTTCCGATCTCCGCACCACACGATCAGTGATGTTGGTCTGCTTGGTGGGGGCTCCATCCCAGGTCCTGGAGAGATCTCTCTGGCTCACAATGGAGTCCTTTTCATGGATGAGTTGCCAGAGTTCAAACGCTCTGCCCTGGAAGTTCTCCGTCAACCAATGGAAGATGGGGAGGTGACGATTTCCCGTAGTGCAGGTAAACTGACTTTGCCTTGCTCTTTCATGTTGGTGGCCGCTATGAATCCCTGTCCCTGTGGTTATCTGGGAGACCCAAAACATGAATGCCGGTGCAGCGTTCCACAGATCCAGCGCTATCGCTCCAAGATCAGTGGTCCGCTCCTGGATCGTATCGACCTTCACATCGAAGTGCCTTCGCTTTCCATTGATGAACTTCGCTCCAGCCAACCCGGAGAATCCTCTTCTACCATGCAGGAAAGAGTCACCGCTTCACGAAATCTCCAAACCCAACGTTTTTCTGGAACTCCCACCACCTGCAACGCCCGGATGCAACACCGCCAGATTCAGGAATTCTGCAAAATCGGCAAAGAAGAGGGCGACATGCTCCAACGTGCGATGGAGGATCTCTCCCTCTCCGCCAGAGCCTACGATCGCATCCTCAAAGTGGCCCGAACCATCGCCGATCTTGCTGGGAGCCCAGACATTTCCTCCATACACCTCCTCGAAGCCATCCAGTATCGCAGCTTGGACCGGAATCTGTTTTATTAAATTGGAGGATGGGACCCATTGGCCCCTACTTCATCAGGATCTCTTTGAAATGGGGGAAATACTTTCGGGCGGAGACTTCGCCGATGCCGTGGATTTCCATGGCTTCTTCGGGGGTTTGGGGGCGGTGAATGGCGAGGTCCTGAAGGACTTTGTTGGGGAAGACTTTGAAGGGTGGAATGTTCCCCATCATGGCGGCAACCTGGGCTCGTTTTTGTTTTAGCTGGTCTAGAAGGCTGGCGTCGATGTTGAGCGTGGCGGCGGAGGGTTCCAGGACGGAGGTTTCTTTGGATTTGGCGGTCTTCTTTTTGGTGGCATTCTTTTGTGGCCAGGAAATGCGGAATGTGGTGTGGCCCCGCATGACGTCTACGCCTGCGGATGTCATCCCGAGCAAAGGATAGTCGCCGGATTCATCGATGTTGATGAGGTCGGCTTCTTCCATGGCATTGAAGAGGGCGTTGACATAGGTTTTGCCTTCGGGTTTCAGGATGCCGAAGGTGGAGAGTTCAGTTGCGTCAAACCAATCGTTGCTGGCATTGGCATCGCCCAGAAGCATTTGGATGACCCGGCGTTTGCCGAATCGGGGGGAGTATTGTCCATCGTACATTTTGCGGGACATTCGGGCAACTCCGCTCAGTGCTTTGCGGACGAGGTCGCGTTCATGATCATCGGCGGGTTCACGGTAGTCGCCGATGGGATTGTTGACACAGCCGTTGCACTCGCCGCAGTCCTTGGCTTCGGGATCTCCAAAGTAGTCGAGGACCCAGCGTTGGCGGCAACCCCGGCTGTAGGCGAATTTGACGATGGAATTCAGCTTGGCGTGGTCCCGCTGGGACTTTTGGGCCAGGGCTTCGGTGTCGATGTTGAGCTGGTGGGCAGTGAGATCGGGTTGGAGGAGTCTTGTGCCACGGAGTCTTTCGCCGGGGATGTCAAATCGGTCAATGGCCTGGTTTCGCATCAGGATGCTGAGGGCTGTTTGCACGGCCATGGGATTGGTGCCGGGGCCGAGGCGTTCCTTCATGTCATCGGTGGACATGCGGACTTCGTAGTTGTTGTCGGCGTAGTCTCGGAGCAGTTGATAGACGGAGTGAATGACATCCATGGGGGGATTGCTGCCTTCGACAAAGCGTTCCTGTATCCGTTTGTCCGCGTAGTTGAAGTAGAGTTCGCAGGTGCTGGGGTCCCCATCACGGCCAGCTCGGCCAGCTTCCTGGTAGTAGGCTTCGATGCTTCCGGGGATTTCGTAGTGGGCGACAAAGCGGATGTCGGGCCGGTCAATTCCCATCCCGAAGGCATTGGTGGCGACGGCGATGTTGACTTCCTTTTGAATGAAGCGGTTTTGCATGGTGTCGCGTTCATCCGGGGAGAGTCCACCATGGTAGAGAATGTGCTCAATTTCGGCTTTGTGTAAGCGGTCAGAAACCCGTTCAGCGCTTTTCCGGGTCGCACAATAGATGATGCCGTTCTCATGTTTGGCGATCAGTTCTTCGATGTGCGTGAACTTGGCTTCCATATTGCTGACGGAGCGGACGTTGAAGGCCAAGTTGGGGCGGGCAAATCCGGAAATGTGCAGGGCGGGGTCCTTGAGTTGTAAACTGTCCAGAATGTCCTGGCGAACATCAGGAGTTGCCGTGGCGGTGAGGGCGGCAACTGTGGGGTGCCCGAGGATCTCAATGGCTTTTCCCAGGCGCAGGTAATCGGGCCGAAAATCATGCCCCCATTGGGAAAGGCAGTGAGCTTCATCGATTGCCATCAGGGAAACATTGATGCCTTCCAGAGCTCTCAGAAACCCTTGGTTTCGAAACCTTTCCGGAGCGATGTAAACGATCTTGATTTCACCGTCCCGGAGCTGGTCCATCACGGCATACTGCTCCTGAGAGGGCAGGGAACTGTTGATGTAGGCGGCAGGGATGTTGCGGGCAAGGAGACCGTCTACCTGGTCCTTCATCAAGGCAATGAGCGGAGAAATGACCACCGTGACTCCTGGCAACAACAGCGATGGCAATTGGTAGCAAAGCGATTTCCCTTTCCCCGTAGGCATGATCACAAGGGTATCCTGTCCCTCCAGTATACCTTCGATGATGGCATCCTGCGGTGGCCGAAATTCTTTCAGCCCGAAATGTTTCTGGAGGGTTTGTTGGAGATTCATGGGAACTCTTCATTGAGCCACACAATTTCTCCTTTGCAACTTTGGATTCAAGCAAAAGGGTTGATGACGGAAATTCCTCCATCGTCCTACTCGTCTCTATAGATCTTCCGATAGCACTTGGTTGCCTTTGGCCATTCTGGTCGAAGCCAGGATCAATGCATCGTCGTATCCAATTGGAAACTGGCTCATTTGTTCCAACGCCAGGTCCACATGGGAAACGGTCAGGAGTTCAATCTTATAGCGTTTCCAAAGCTGAATCCATACTGTGGCTTTCTCAAAACAGATCTTCCATCTCCAGAATTTGGACACGGGCGGCTTTGGCTTGTTTTTGCAATGGGGCGGAGGTTCCGGCGGATAGCAGTAGGTGGTAGCTGATGGTCCATCCTTTGGGAGGGGAGTAGTTTTTCTCCCGTACTTGTTCGATGTATCCGGAGTTGAGGTCGGTTCTTGAGTTGACCCATTTTAATTCGAGCAGGCGGCTTTCCCTGTCGGTTTTGCATTCGATGATCAGGTCTACCTGGGTTTGGCCTTCTTCCCAGTAATGCCGGACTTCGTATTCTGCGTCCAAAATGTCCAGTTTCCAGAGGATGTTCTCGGTGCCGAAGGGGCTGAGTTCCTGGCGGAGAATCCATTCTGTCAGCAATTCAAAGCCTTTGCCGGTAAAATTTTCAATGTAGTATCCGGTCTTGGAGCCGATGCATTTTTGAAAGAGGTTGGTTCTTTTGTTGGAGCGAATTTGCGGGGCCATTTTCTGAAGAACCTGAAAATAAAAGTTCAGAAACGGGTCTTTCATGTAGAACTTGCTGCCCCGGCGGTTGGCTTTGTGCTCTCCAGCCTTGGATTTTTCTACCACGATATCAAATTCCAGTAACTGATCGACCATGGTTCGTACCGTTGATTCGCTTTTGATCGAACTCTTCTTGCGAATGTTCTCCAGGGTGGAGCCATCCTGGCCCAAGGTTCCCAATATTTTTTCCGCAGTTTTGGCGGAAGCTTTGGTGAACTCCAGGTTGATGACTTCCCGGAACTCATCCAGAAAGATGGTGTCGTGGGTGAAGAAGGCTTTGTTGATCGCCCGGATGAAGTTGTCGTCTCTGGGAATGCGTTCGAGGTAGTAGGGGACTCCGCCCGTCATCATGAAGACGAGGCAAATTTGTTCCTTGGTCCAGTGGGGGAAGTAATGTTTCTGGATTTCTGACAGGTTGAAGGGCAGTATCCGGAGGTCCGCCACCGTCCGCATGCGATGCAGGATAGAGGTTTCAGAGGAGGTTTTGCTAACAAAGAACCGTTGGGATGAGCCACATACGATGATTTTCACGTTTCCCATGGGTTCCCATTTGACCCACGCTTCCTTGAGTTGACTCAGAAAGCCCGATTTGCGTTTCGCGATCCATTGGATTTCATCCAGTATTAACACGTGCTGCTGATCCGGGTTGGCTAGGAACCAATTCGTGAGTGTGTGGAAAATGCGTATCCAACTCAGGTCATTCAATCGAATGATGGAGAGGGTGTCATCTCTGGAAAACTCCTTCCAGTGTTCCGCAAATTTTCGCATCAATTGCTGGTTGGTGCTGTCGTCATCTCCTTGAAAAGAGAAGGCATTTACCCTCTTTGTGAACTCGGAAAGAAGCCAGGATTTGCCAATTCTTCTTCGCCCTCGTACCGCCATAAAGCCCGATTCCGAGGACTCTACGAAGGAAGTCAGCCGTTCCAATTCTGCATCTCGACCATAGAACATATCCGTTGTTTTCAGGGATGAGTAAAACCGCGGACTTATTAAAGTCAAGATAAGTCCGCGGTTTGTGTGTTTGCAGCGTAGTTATTGTTCCTCTGATTTGTTTGCGGAAAAGGATAAAACCGCGAACTTATTGAGAGGTAGGTAAGTCCGCGGTTTTGATCGGGCTGATTGGTGGGGGGACCTTCGGTGTCCTGGCCTAATGATTTTCTTCGAGTTCGAGGAGGACTCTGGCGGCTTGGATGCGTTCGTCCTCGATGCGGATGGAGAGTTCGCCGGAGTGGAAGAGTTCGCGGACTCGGGCATCAAATTTTTCACGGACCTGGTTGGCGGTCTTTTGAATACGGGCTCCTTTTGTGGCGAGGCTCATGCCGAACATGGCGAGAATGAAGACAGGCAGGATGCTCAGGAAGAAGGTGGTGGAGACGAGGGTAAACTCTGGAGTGGGGAAGCGTTCCCAGTCCGCGGATTGAGTGATGAAGGTGAACCACCAGGCTTTGATGTAGGAATTGTAGACGGAGTAGAGAGGGCCAATGGCAAAGGCCCAGAAGCTCAGAGCACTGACCAGAGCCAGGAGTTGTACACCATTGGCTCGTTTTTTGTGGATGACGGAGGAGAGGATTTCTTCGGCAATTTCCTCAAGCCGAGAGAGTCCATTGAGGGCAATTCCGGGTGATTTGTCTTCAATGTTGGTACCTTCTTTGCGGGGCAAGCTGGCCCGGACGGCGGCGGTAAACTCGGAAACTTGCTGGTGCAGGTTTTCCCTGATTTTGCCTTCGAGGTTGTCCTGAAGGCGGCTTTCCTGGGTTTTGGCGATGTCTTTGCCTTCTTTGTAGTTTTTGCCGATTTGGAAAAGGGACATGGCGAGGGAAGGGAGACTGCCGATGGAGGCGAAGATGAGTTTGTCCCAGGCTCCACTGGTCATGGCGAGGAGGCCGCTGATGCTTTTGAAGGGAAAGCAAATTCCGGGAATGCGTTCCATCCAGTCTGCACGGAAACGGGAACGAAGGCCGACGCGGAGGATGTTGTTTTCGCCGAGGATGCTGGGGATCAATTGGGTTGGGAGGGCCTTGAGCTTTTCACGAAGGGCATCGTGCGGGGCTTTGACGCGTTTTCGAAAGTCTTCGAGGGTGAGGCTGAGTTCGTATTTGAATGCCTGGAGCTTGGCATCCATCTGTTTTTCAATGCTCTGCACGGTGTTGGTTTGGTCGGAGAGGAATTCCGGCAGGCGGGAGCGAAGTTGCTTTCTGGTGTACTCGGCTGGGTTGGCAGTTTCGCCTTCTTCATGGTAGATGGAACCATCCTTGGGCATCCAGATTGGGGCAACGATGCGGGACTCGGGATTTTCCGTTCTCCACTGGTCGAGGTGTTCGGCGGCTTCCGTTTCCCGATTTTCACCTTCATTGCCCTGATAGAGGATAATGGGGACAACTGTTGACCCTCTGCCCACTTCAATATCTCGCAGTACATCGCCTCCACGTAGGCGGCTGTACTCGACGACGAGAAGTTTCAGGGTCGCACTGTTCTGGACTTTGTGGGCCAGTTTCTGGAGTTCGGGGCTGATGTCTGTCGAGCCTGGGGAGTCGATGAGCACGTAGGGTTCACCGAGCGACAGCATATCCTGGGATGCGGTGCGGATAAAGCGGACTCCTGAAATCTCGGAAGTGTCTCCAGATTCATGGGTGCAAGCCGGAGGAGCTTTGATGCCGAAGACCTGAAGGTGACGGGTGACGCTGTGGTCATCATCTCCAGAGCGGACCATGTTGCGGAGTTCTTCCTTTTCGAGAAAGAGCCGGGCCAGCCAGCTTTTGCCGACTTTGTTGGCTCCGACAATGGCGATGGTGGGGATGGTGAAGCCGCCGGTTTCTGCCAGTTGGTGGCATTGTTCGTCCATTTGGGAAAGAATGCGGTCGAGTTCCCAGACTTTGGAACTGCGTTCTCCGAAGACTTGGGTAAAGGCATGGCGAATGGCTTTGGCCTGGAGCTGGATTTCGTGTTTTTTGTCTTCGATGCGGCTCATTGCATAGGGTGGGCTTTGGATTCTCTGTCAAAGATGGATTCCCAGTAATATCCTGGGCCGAGATTCAAAATGGATTGGGCAGGGGAGGCGGGTTTGGGGAAAGGGGTTGGGGATTGGTTGGGGGCAAGGTCTTTGGGGATTTGTGGAGGTAAACCAAATCTAGCGCAGGCTAACGAGAAAAACTTTTGAAACTGGTGATTCGATTTCTCATTGAAAAAGTCCACAAGCACCGCTCCACCCGCTCCGAGAAGTCCTCCGCCCAACAGTGCCAGGCCTGGGAGCATTTCGGAGATGCTGGTGAGCATGAGGGCGGTGGCACCTCCATCCAGGGCCGATAGGGAAAGGGTCACGTAGCCTGCCATGGAGAGAAAAAACTCAAACCAGATCTTGCGTCCGGCTTTTTGCTTTTCGGATTCATCGGCACATTCCCAGAATTGTCTGGTGATGGCATCAATTTCCTCCGGGTCGACCTTGTCCTGCAGCAACCAGTTTTGAAAGTCGTTGATGATGGTCTTCCAGGCTTCCTCCAACAATTGCCCTTTACCGTCGACAATGGCTTCATTGAAGCAGGGGCAGGCTCGGGCCTTGTTGACAATTTCTTCGAGCGACATCTGGTCGGGGTGCGGTGGTTCCTCGGCGGGTTTCCTGGTGAACTTGAGCCCTTTTTGCATCCAGTCTGGCAGGACAGAGGTGAAGAGGTTTTCTTCCCCGACCACCCTTTTGCGGAACAACCTTTCGCCGAGTTTTCTGAGCTTGGGCCGGATCATGTAGATGGGGCGGCAAAACCATGCCGGCCATTTCAAGCCTTCCGGTGCATTGGCCAGGAAGGACTGTTGCAGGGATTCCTGAAATTCCTGGTTGAAGCCGAGTTTCCCGGTTTGGGAATCATGGGTGAAGATTTGTTGGCAAAAGTGATAGAGGTCTTTGCGAAGATCCTTGGATTGTTCGTTTTCCTCCATGCTCCATGCTTCCAAATCTTCGCAGTAGCGGCGGTGATCGTCGGGAAGTTTTTCGAGGGAATCTTCCAATTGCTGAGCCTGAAGTTCCCCGCTATCGAGATGTTGCGGCAGGGAAAGGAGCATGCGTTCGTTTTCCACTTTTTGCGGGTCATAAGGTTCCAGAGAGGCATCGACTCGGAAAAATCCCGGAAATTCCCAGCCTCGTTTGCGCCAGGTTTGGAAGACTTCCGGTTCCTGCTTCAGGGCTTCCTTGTCACCAAAGTTGAAGGCTCCATAGAAACTATGTGTCTTTTTCCCGCCAAGTTGGTAAGTGTCGAGCAGTTCCTGCACCATGGAGTCCTGTAAAGTTTTGGTAGGTTCTTTTTCGCCTGCCAGGTAGTTCAGCAAAAGATGAACCGGGACGCCCGGACATTGTTCCCTCAATAATTTCAGGAATTCATTCAACAGGCGTTCGCGGACTTGTTTGCGTTCCCAGACGACCAGAAAGACGGAGCAAATCCGAGCCGCCGCCCGGACCATGGTTAAACGAGGCATCGAGTCATCGCCAGCCTGATCCCGCGTCTGCACATCCGGGCAATCCAGGAAGGCACAACCAATTTGGTTCAACGACTCGTCAAAGGCCAGAAGCGGCACTTGCATGACTTCGGGGTCCTTGAGTCCCGCCTGATACTGGATGCGAACGGCTTCCGGGTCGTCGACATGCATGCGTTCCATTTTGGAGCCATGTACCTTGGCCAGCATCTTCTCCAGGATATCCCACTTTTCCCCCTGGCTCCAACTTTCCGGAAGCCAATAGACGAAGCGGTGTGTGCCACTGTCGTTCATGATGCCGCGGGGGATCAGATCTTTTCCATTTTCCCCCAGAAAGCTAGCCACGACACTCGATTTGCCCACGTTGAGTTGGCCCATGACGCCCACAATCGGCATGGCTGCAAGGTCGGAGAGTTGCTGGGCTCGCATCAATTGCCCGGCCCAATCATCGGCTTGTTGTTTTTTGTTGGTAGCTCGAAGGGCAGCTTCCATTGGCAACTCCTCGACTTCACCACGGGAATCCACACGGCGCAGAACTCCCTGTTTTGCCAAGTGCTCCGAGAGTTGATTCAGGGCAGCAACATCCATGTGCAACTAAGATCCGGTTTTGGGCTTTTGTGGCAATACAGAACGACGACGTAATTCGAGCCACAACCACCAGGCTTGCCGTCCCAGAATTTTCCGGGCTCGGGAGATCTCACTCTTGCGTTGCTCCAGGTTTTCATTGGCCATCCGGGAGATGTCGTCCAGGTTGTAGACGAAGACATTGTCGAGAGCTTCCACGGATGGAGCGACATCCCGGGGCATAGCCAGGTCGATCAGAAACATCGGTTTCCCGCGACGTTTGCGTAAGGGGCCTCGAATATCTTCCGCAACAAGAAGAGCGTCCTGAGACGAGGTGGAGCAGATCACGATGTCAAAGTGGAGCAATTGCTTCCGAAACGATTCAAAATCAAGGACCGCCCCACCAAACTCTTTGGCAACCTGGTGGGCATTTTCGTAAGTTCGGCTGGTGACGGTGATGTCGTCTACGCCACGACTGAACAAGGCCTGGGCTGTTTGTTCGGCCACCTCTCCGCTGCCAATGAGCAAGACGCGGCTTCCCTGGAGTTTCCCAAAAATCCGGCTGGCGAGGTTGACGGCGACATTGCCGATGCTGATTTGCCCGCGGGAAATGCCCGTATGAGCTCTGGCTTTTTTGGCGGCCTGGAAGCTGCGTTCAAACATGCGGTTGAGTACCATGCCCGTAGTGCCTTCCTTGCGGGCGTACTCGTAAGCTTCCTTCATCTGCTTGAAAATATCGGTCTCACCCACCATCTGAGAGTCCAGCCCTGAAGAGACCTCGATCACATGCTTGAGCACATCCATGTTGGATTCGATGAAGGCATGTTCGTGGAATAAGGACGGGTCGATGTGTTTTGTCTCGCAGAAATATTTGGAGACGTCCTTGGCCACTTCCGGGGAATCTGCCAGGCCATAGATTTCCATACGGTTGCAGGTATTGAGCAGGATGCACTCCCTCATTCCCGGCAATTTGTGCAGGTCATGGAGTAAGGGCCCCACATCTTTCTGCTCCAAGGCAAACTTTTCCCGCACGTCGAGAGGAGTTTTGTGGTGCGAGATTCCTTGGACAAACAATGCATCCAGGACTTTACTCATGCGGTTGCGCAGCCTCCTCTCCCTGCACTTCGCCCAAATCGGCTTTGCCGCCAGATGAACTTACAAATCCCATTGATGCCAATGCGAGAACAAAGGCAGCCACCGCAGCTTGAGCAAAGCGTTTGGCGTACAATTGGCTGGTCCGGTGCAGGACCAGCATGCCCAGATAGAGCAACCATACAGCAATCGTCACCCAGAGTTTGGCTGCGGCCACATTGCCCAAATCCTGAAGCCAGTGCTTGGCTCCGACTCCCACAGACACGGTCAGAAATACCACCCCAATCAGGAGAAGCTTTTCCGCAGATTGTTCCAATTGCTGTATGGAGGGTAAGATTCTGAGAAATGCAGAGGTTTGCTTTTTGCGGAGGGCAGCATGCTGGACCAAATACATCACAGCCACCATGGCCAGGAGCCCGAATACACCGTAGCTGAATACCGCCACGGCGGCATGGAGCTCAATCCACGGGTTTGAGAACAGTCGTTCGTAGTCAGGGGAGACCCAGTATTGCTTGTCCAGTGCGGGACAAGCCAGGGCGATCAGGCTCAACACGGTGGCCATGCCAGTCGTGAACAATCCCAGAAGATGCAGTTGAAAGACAAACCGTATGAGCAAATAAGTGACGACAAAGGACCAGGCGATAAATTGGATTTGTTCCATGCCATTTCCCAGTGGGCAGGCATGCGTATCCATCCCTCGGTAATACAAACCCCGTGTTTGGATCGCAAAACCCAGGAGCACAAACCCGAGGAATCCCATGCCGGGAATCATTTTCCCTTTCTTGGCAAAATAGCCTCCTACGCTGAAACCAATGGCATAGACCAAGGTTGCCGCCCATAGCCAACTGCGGGCATCCCCGATTTCCGAAAAGATCATTTCGCCAAGCATCATTTCCACATTCTCCTATCTTTTGGCCTGAACCTAGGAGAAAGGTTGCTGAATGAAAAGATCTTAAATTTTCGCCAAATGGGCAATTTTACAGGAACCCGTCTGGCCATCTGACCATTTCCGGATTCTTCCTTCTAAAAAGGAAACCCAGGATGGATGTTCATTGAGGCAGGGAATCAATTCGAAATCCTTGCCTCCAGCCGCTTTATATTCCTCGGCGCCTCCCATCCCAATTTCTTCGAGGGTTTCGAGACAATCCGTGACAAAGGCTGGGCTGATCATGAGAAGTTTGTCGTATCCCCGTTTGCCGTAGGCTTCCAACACTTGATCGGTGTAGGGCTCCAGCCATGGGTCTTTGCCGAGTCTGGACTGGAAGGCGACACTGTACTTTTCGTCGGGAATGCCAGCAGCTTTGACAAATTCTTCAGCCGTTCGGAGGCATTGGTGGCGGTAGCAGGTAGAGTGGGCCGGGTGACAGGTCGCACAGCAATCTTTGACGACCATGCAGTGTTCGTGAGACGGGTCACTTTTCCGTAAATGCCGCTCTGGAATGCCGTGAAAGGTAAATAGAAGATGGTCGTACCCTTTATCCAAGTGGGGTTTGGAGCCGTCCACCAAGGCAGAGATGTAATCGGGATCTGCATAAAACGGCTCCAGAAGGGCCACTTTGAATTTGTTACCACGTTCCCGGATTTGGTTCATGGTTTTGACCACCACGGTTTCGTAGCTGGACATGGCGTACTGCGGATAGAGCGGCATGACGAAGAGCTCCGTGACCCCGGCTTTCTCCAGTCGATCCAATGCCTCAGCGATGCTTGGCTTCGCATACATCATGGCCAAGTCGATGGGAAATGAGAACTTGTCCTGCAGTTTATCTTGCACCCGTTTACTGGTGACAATCAGCGGCGAACCTTCATCGGTCCAGATGTTTCCATATTCTTCCAGCTTCACCTGGGGGCGTTTCTTGGGGCCGAGCATGTAGGAGACCAGAAGCCGCCGACTCCATTTGGGAATGTCGATGACCCGTTCGTCCATCAGGAACTCGTCCAGGTATTCACGAATCGCTGGAACCGATAAGGATTCCGGAGATCCAAGATTGAGTAGTAATACGCCTTGTTGACTCATGAGAATTGCGAGGATTTTTCATAATCCCAGACCCGCCGCAAGCTACAAACCATACGCTGTCCTTGCGAATTTGGATCAGTAATTCGGAAACGTGAGGCTGAACAACGTGCAAGATGTGAAAACATATTTGACGAATCCAATGACTTTATTCAAGTGATGGAGGTTTAGTATGGATGTGTATACCTATTCCAATGCGAGACAGAATTTGGCCAGCGTTCTGGATCAGGCCAAAAAGACAGGAAATGTTCTGATTAAGAGAAGGGATGGAAGTTTGTTTTCGCTCATACCTGAGGAGAAGAAACCTGTGTCCCCTTTGGATGTTGAAGGATTGGACTCCAGAATGAAGCGGGATGAATTGCTAGACATCTTGCGGGAGTCCAGAGAAGCCTAAC
>CAYSOI010000057.1:0-14629 GCA_964432425.1 uncultured Opitutales bacterium
AACATATCCAACTGTGTGCCCATTCTTCCTTAATTGCTCGACTATGGCCAAATCTACATTTTCATCAGCTAACAGCTTCACGCAACATCCCTGTCAATTGGGTAAACCACATCAGCTTTGAGTGCTCTTGCTGCAAAACCCAGCGCCGCGTTAATCGCATCTCTGTTTAGCCTTGGATGGCTTTGGATAATTTGATCCGGAGTTTCGCCAGCAGCTAGTTTTTCAAGAATTAATTCAACTGTTATTCTGGTGCCTGCGACAACGGCTTTTCCCATCATGACTGTGGGGTCGGAAATGATGTTGGCTTTCACTGGTTTCATTGCAAAGAATGCATCCTGATTACAACCGAACTTGAGACCTTTGCAAGTCAGTCTTGAGTTCAATTTGTTCCATCGTCCTGCCTTCCTCCTTCCTTATTCAAATTTCAACTCCGTTTGCACCAAGCTTGAATCTATGGAATCCTCCATTGAAAAGCCTGCCAAGGACAGGAGTTCATCCAGCTTCGCGGCTTCTTCGATCGGTTTGTCTTTTCTCCAGCGGTGGATTCTGGGAAACCTGAGGGCGAGGCCGACTTTGCGGCGGCTGGAGTGTTGGATGCCTTCGAAGGCGACCTGGAAAACGAGTTGGGGTTCAACGGAGCGGATGGGGCCAAATCTTCCGGTGATGTTTTTCCGGATAAATTGGTCAACTTCCTTGATTTCTTCGTCGGTAAGTCCGGAGTAAGCTTTGGCGATGACCACGAGTTCCTCTTGGTCCCAGACGGCGAGGGAGTAGTCTGAAAAAAGGTTGGCTCGTTTCCCATGTCCCATCTGGGCTCCGACCAGCACCATATCCGCCTCCATCGGGGCGACTTTCCATTTGTACCAGTTGCCTTTGTGGCGACCGGAGGTGTAGGCAGAATCTTTTCGCTTCAACATGAGGCCTTCGACTTGGTTCTCCAAGGATTGGGAGCGTAGGTCTTCATAGTCTTTCCAGGTCTCTTTCTGAAGTGTTGGGGAAATGGAGATGGGGTATTGAGCCGGCAGGGTTTGGATCAGGGCTTCCAGTTCCTTTCTTCGCTCCTGCATGGGGCTTTCCCGGATATCCTGATTGTGGATTCGCAATAGATCATAAGCCTGAAACTTGACGGGCACGGCCGCCTGAATCTGTGAGCCCGGTGACTTTCTTCCCAGTCGCCGTTGCAGGTCGGAAAAGCTCATGTGCCCCTTACGGTTCCAGGCCAAAATTTCACCATCCAGGCAAGTCCCTGCGGGGAGGAGTTTGGCGGCTTCCAGAATGTCGGGAAAACTTTCGTTCATGGACTCTCCAGTTCTGGACCAAAGTAGAGCGGAGGATTCCGACTTGATCAACTGAGCACGAACGCCGTCCCATTTCCATTCCACCTGCCAGTCTTCCGTCTTACCCAGAGTGACAACATCCTCTTCCAGCGGACTTGCCAGGCAAAAGGGCAAGGGGGAATGAATGTCCTCGTCGTTTGAGGTGGGGTGGAGGATTTGCTGAATGGATTTGGTTTCGGGATGCCAATTGCCCATCAGTCTCTGGGAAATGACAGCTGGAGATACTCCTGCGCATTCCCCAAGAGCTTTGCACAGAATCCCATTCGACACTCCCATTCGGAAAGCACCCGTAAGCAATTTGTGGAAGGGCAGAAGATCCTCTGGCCGCAGGCATTGCCAAGCTCTCAGAATCAGGTCCTGCTTCCCAATGTCGTCTTGTTTTGGCAGCGGTAAGATAAATTCCTCAACGACTTTGTGGAGTCGCATGGGTGTAGGATCTGTACCCAATTTCGGGAGCAATAACCCGATCGTCTCCGCTAGATCGCCCACCCGTTCATGGGAATCTTCCACCAACCACAATGGCAAACCACTCTCTTCCGCACACAGTTGTCGCAAGTCGTTAATTTTGATGCCTCCCTTGATTCGGTTTCCATTCAAAAACCAACACGTCCAGATCGCATCATCCGCATCTGCCTTTTCAAAATACTCTCGAATCAAACGGATCCGTTCATTGGTTCCGGAAGCTGTATCCAGTGAGTGGAAAAGTTTGCTGAAGAGCTTCATAACATGGCAGCTCTGGCACAGGAAGGTTGGGCAAAGGAACCGAATAAGAAGGGGGCAGCATTTCTCCATTGAACGAAAGTCTGCCCCATTGGGCATTCCATAGATAAAATTCTCATTCCTCTGCCTCCAATTCCTTTGCCCTATTATTGCCCCTCCGGGCATCCCAGGACTGACTGTCGTATCCAACCTCATTCAGATACCTGACCAGAACTTCCACATTTCCGTGAGTCGCATAGATTTTCTCCGCTCCTGTTGCCTGAACCGCAGAGAGAATTCCGTCCCAATCTGCATGATCCGACAGAGCAAACCCCTTATTCAGTCGGGATTGTTTTCGAGCCCCCCGTGTGGTCATCCAACCCGAGACCATTCCTGTTTTGGCACTCCTTACATTGTTGGGCAAATGTACATCCTGAACCGCTGGCGGTACCAGGACCATCGCTCCCTTCAATTCGTTCTTGGGAACCTCTGGTTTCAGAAGCTTAACTTCAGGAAGCACGATCCCGTATTCCTCATAAATCGGTAAAAAGGGCAGCACTGCCGAGTGTCCGTAGATCGGTCCAATTCCCGCATCCAGGCAGGAGAGTACTCTTTGAGCTTTGCCCAAGGAATAAGCCGTGATCAAAGTAATCTCTCCCTCTTCCGCATTCTCAGCCCACCATGCATTGACCTCCCCAAACACCTCCGTCTGAGAACGCCATTTGTAAATCGGAAACCCAAACGTACATTCCGTGATAAAGGTATGGCAGGGGACGGGTTCAAAACTTTCACAACTCGTCTCTTCAGCCGGATTGTAATCCCCACTAACAACCCACACTTCCCCGTCCACCTCCACCCGAACCTGAGCCGACCCCAGTATGTGCCCCGCCGGATGAAACGAAACCAACGCCTCCCCAATCTTCTCCTGCTCCCCAAACTCCAACGACTCAATCTTCGTGCTCTTTCCCAACCGTTCCTGCAAAATCTTTTCCGAACTCGCTGAACAAAGGTACGCCTGACTCCCCGACCTCGCATGATCCGAATGACCGTGCGTCACAATCGCCTTCTCCACACCTCTTCTGGGATCAATATAAAAGTCTCCAGCTTCGCAGTAGATCCCGTTTGGGGTATTGGTGAGTACATTCACTTTAGAAAGTTCTCCGGCTTCAAGACTGTAGGTTTTCCTATTGATGGAAAATCAGCAGCATTCCTACTGAGTAACCAATGGCAGCCAGAGTGTGAAGCACTTGCATATTGAATGGCATCCTCAAAGTCAGGGATCTTCAAGGCGAGGGCGTCTTCCACAATCAATTGATCCAGGGCGGCGGTTCGGAAGATTTTGTTTAAGGTTTCCATTGCCAAGTAGGCGGTGTCCGCTCCTTTCAATTTTCGAACAATATAAAAGATGTTGTTGAAGCTGATTGCGGAAATCCATCCTTCCATTTGGCCGGACTCTACAAGCTTCCAAACCTTCAGGGAATCCTCTACAAAAGGTTCCCGTTCTACGATCACGTCCAGCAATACGTTGGTATCCAAGAATAAGGAATCCATGGGAACTACCGTAAATGCTTTTCCAGGATGGCATCTTCCAAAAGCTCTTTTTCATCCATGCCCTTGGGAAGCTTTGCGATGCCAGTCAACGAATCTGTCAGCGGCGTTTGGGGAGATTGAGAATTTTCCAGACTTGCAAAAAAACGGTTCACCAAACTCGACACCGTTGTCTTGTTTTTCCGGGCATATCTTTTCGCCAATTTGACCCCATTTTCCGGAACTGAAAGCGTGAGTTTTACCTTTTTCATACGTACAATTTATGTTTTGTACGTATCATCTGTCAAATGTTCCCCGATTCTCTTTCTTTCTCGGAACCATGGAATGAAGATGCTGGTGGTTTCGATATATCGGCGGTAGTTCTCGCCACTGGATTCGAGTTTGCGGGCTTCGACGAAGGGGATGCCGGTGAGTTTGAGGAGGAAGAAGAGGAGGATGGGTGGTATGAGCCAGAGGTAGGGGCCATTGAGGGCATTCCAGCCGAGTAGGATGTAGCTGCACCAGAGGAGCCATTCGAAGAAGTAGTTGGGGTGGCGGGAGTATTTCCAGAGGCCGGTGGTGCAGACGTCGGCACGGGTTCTGCCGGGTTGGTTTTTGAAGTTGGCCAGTTGGAAGTCAGCGATGTTGAGGCCGGCAAAGGAAAGTGCCCACAATGCAACTCCGGCGTAATCAATAACTGCCATGGAAGTGGTGTTGTTTGCCAGAATGATGAAAGGGGAGGCGAACATCACGATCCAGGTCGCCTGGATTTGGAAGAAGAGAAAAAAGCCCCAGTTTTGGTGCTTGCCCATCCAGTTTCGGAAGTAGGCGTAGCGGGCATCTTCGGGATGGTTCCAACTGCGTATGAGCAGATGGAATGTGTAGCGGAGAGTCCAGATCGTGAGCATGGTTTTGAGGATGACCATGCGAACCGGATTCGCATTCTGAGGAGCGGTGGCCAAGTAGTAGAGACCGAGTGCTCCAACGCCTATACCCCAAAGAACATCGACGTAGGAGGCGTTCCGCACTTTGGTGGCATGGAGCCAGCCGATTCCCATCAGGATGGATGCGGCAAAGAGGCTGTTGAGGAGGAGTTCGGTGGTGGACATTGTGAGGTTCAACTTGGGAGAGGGTTTTTTTTCCTATCCCATATGTGGAGTGGAAAGTGCACTCTCCCAGAGCTTACTTTTTCAATTGGCAATCTGGTTTGGATAATAGCAGGTGCACATTGCTGGTGTAGCCTTCCGCAAATCCTGCTTCGCAGTAGCAGAGGTAGTACTCCCAGTATCTGCGGAAATGTTCGTCATAACCAAGGGATTCGATCCTGTCTTCGTTCTCCTCAAATTGTTGTCTCCATTCATACAGGGTTCGGGTGTAGTGGGAGCCAATGTCGTGAAGATCCAGAGGCCGGAGGTCAGTTTCTTTGGTCGCCGCAGCGATCATGGCGGAAACCGATGGTACACAACTTCCGGGGAAGACCCGGGTGCGGATGTAGTCGACTTTTTTGAGGTATCGTTCGTAGCGATGATCGGGCATGGTGATGCCCTGTATCATGGCGGCCCCGGAGGGCTTCAAGAGGTCAGAGATTTTGGAGAAATAGGCGGGGAGGTATTCATGGCCTACGGCTTCGATCATTTCGATGGAGACAATGCGGTCGAATTTGCCCTCCAGTTTTCGGTAGTCTTCTTTGATGATGGCGACTTGGCTGCCCGCTCTTTCATTCTCCATTCGTTTCAGGGCATAATGAAATTGTTTTTGCGAGATGGTGGTGGCCGTTAATTTCGCCTTGGTTCTTTCTGCAAGGCGGCTGGCAAACCCTCCCCATCCACAGCCAATTTCCAGGACATGATGGTGGGGCTGGATATCGAGCTCGTCGATGATGCGATCATACTTGGCGAGGGAAGCTTCTTTCAGGGTGCTGTCAGGTTTTTCGAAAATTCCGCAGGAATACGTCATGGTGGGATCGAGCATCAATTGGTAGAATCTGTTCCCAAGGTCGTAGTGCAGAGAGATGTTTTTGCGGCTCCCTTCAACGGTGTTCTTTTGAAAGAGTTGGTAGCTGCACATGGCCAGTTTGTTCAGTAGGGTAGCGATACCTCCTTCCATGTCATCCATCACCTTCTGGTTTTGCAGAAACAATCGGAAGAGCTTGACCATGTCCGGTGTATCCCAGTCGCCATCTGCGTAGCTGTCTGCCACGCCGAGGGAGCCGCCGAGTACGGCTTTGCGGAAGAAATCGTTGTTTTTTACGAGTAGAGAAGCCGACAAGTTGCCTTCTCCCCCCGTCCCGTATTGATAGGTCTTGTTGGGGGTGTGGATTTGTAGTGTGCCCACTTCGAGTTTGGAAAGTTGTTGAGCTAGCAGCTTTCCAAACATTCCGGGCTTGGAGTTGCTCATCATGGGGAGCGTATCTGTGGGTTCAGTTACGGGAGAGTTCATGAGTGATTTCAGAGGGTTGAGTTTTTGTGTTTGGGTAAAAGGGAATGCCTTTGAGTTTGAGCCGAAGAGCCTGCCAGTAGATGCCGGCGGTGACCTTGAGGGTAAGAAATGGAAAGCGCAGGAGAGCCCAGTTGAGTCGGGTCGCGGTCAGGGGTTTTTGCTTCATGTGCAAATGAGCGGTGAACAAGACCTCACCTTCTTCCCGCAGAACCATGTCGATGTTCATTTTTGTGCCGGGAGCATCAAAGTGCCAATCGTAGGCGATGTTCATGCCGATAAAAGGGGAGACGTGAAACTCCTTTTGAAATGCCTGTTTGGATCTACCTTTGGTATTCTTGGAATCTGTCCAGTGAAACGCCTTGGCGTAGCGTTCCTGCCATGGGGTGTTTGTGATTTCAGTCATGACTGCGAGAGGGGACTGCAGGTTCTGGTCCCAGCAATAGTAGAAGGTGACTGGGTTGAAGAGGTGGCCGAAGGTTCGCAAGTGGGTGATCATGGAGACCCTGCCTTCGAAGTGGACTCCCAGCTGTTCGTAGAGGGTTTGCTTCACTGCGGCTTCCAGAGAGGGTATCTCGGGGCGGTGGTAATCTTCACGGCGGAACCAGGAAAGGTTGGGCCGATTGGCCGACCAGAACCATGTTCCTTGAAAGACCCGTGGCAGCTCATCCAGAAAGAGGTGTGGCATAAACAGTTTGTAACTGAATTTGTGCTCCTTCGGGGAGCGGCGATGGTGGAGAACCTCGCCAAAATACAAGCGGCTATCCATCACAAACTGGCTCCAAAGGCTTCGCAGACCCGGAGTCCGCTGGTTAATCCATCTTCATGAAACCCGTAGCCCCAATAAGCTCCGCACAGGGAGATGCCTTTGTTGCGGATGAATTCTCGGTGCCGCTTCTGAGCTTCCTTTCGACCGGTGTGATAGGTCGGATGGGAGAAGTTGAAGGTTTGGTGATGGAGGTGCGGGTTGATGGCATTCTTTTGATTGAGAGAGACGCAAAAAGGTTCTTTCGTCGGCAAAGATTGGAGGATGTTCATGTCGTAGGTGACGACTGCCTGTTCCCGTTTGTCTGAGGGCAGGTATGCATTCCAGCTGGCTCTGGAAGCTGGTCTTCTCGGTAAGAGGGAATCGTCGCTGTGCAGGGAGACAGCGTTGTCCTCATAAGGGAAGGCCTTGAGTAGGGAAGTTTCCTCGGAAGTGGGCGAATCCAGGAGTTTCAGGGACTGGTCTGCATGGCAAGCCAGGATCACTTCATCAAAGCTTTCTACGGTCCCGTCTGGTAAAGTGATTTCGACGCCTCCTTCGGTTCTTTTCACCTTTCGGATTGGGCAACTCAACCGGAGACGCTCACCCAGTTGATCCACAATTTTGTCGACATAAGTGCGGGAGCCTCCTTTCAGCACCCGCCAAACTGGGCGATTGCGGACCTGTAGCATCTGGTGGTTGGCTAGAAAATCCGTCACAAACTCCATGGGAAATTGCCCAAACCGATCCACAGAGCAGGACCACAAGGCAGAGCCCAGAGGAAGGAGGTACATTTCAATGAACCGTTTTCCAAAATTGTGTCGCTGAAGAAAGGATTCTACGGACTCATTCGGGTCTGTTAACTGCTCGGCCACTTTGTGAAAACGCAGAATGTCCATGACCATGCCCCAGTGATGACGATCCGTGAGATTGCGAACATTCCCGAAGAGGCCGGCTGGGCCTTCTCCACTATATTCCAGATTCAGCTCCTCCGAACGGACGGAGAATCCCATGCGGGTTTTCTGTGATTCGACGCCCAACTGTTGGATCAATTTTACAAAGTTCGGGTAGTTCTGCTCATTGAAGACGATGAAACCGGTATCTACAGCAAAGTTCCCCGTCTTGCCTTTGACATCAACTGTGTTGACGTGGCCTCCAGGTTTGTCTGCCGCTTCAAACAGTTTCACTTCTGCCTGATCTTTGAGCAGGTGGGCACAGATCAGTCCTGAGATTCCTGAACCAATGATAGCGATCTTCATGGTGTTGAAATCTGCCTCTGAAGTTGGTTGGATTCTGGCCCAAAATGTAGCCGAAGATGCCAAATCTTCTGATTCGGGATAGGTGCTGCTGGGGAAAGTCGGAATTTTTGGCAAATTCCGCTACAATCGGGGTGCACACTTAACCTGCAGGGTCTCATATTCTCTCACTCCCTCGTTCCCGAACCCATACGGGCACGGGCTTCAGTTCCTTTACCAGACCGAACCAGGCCAGCATCTTCAAGCCGTAGTAAGTCAGGTCGATTTCCCCTTTGAAAAAGCCCTGTCTGGCTGAACCGGGGAAGAAGTGGTGATTGTTGTGCCAACCTTCACCAAGGGTAAGAAAGGCGATGAGGGCGTTGTTGCGACTGCTGTCCCTGGTCTCGTACCGACGGGTTCCAAAGAGATGAGTGATGGAGTTGACGGCAAAGGTTGCATGATACAAAGCAATCGTGGGTACGAGAAATCCCCAGATCAGCATCGTCATACCTGTCAGTCCGGTGAGATTTTGAAACCATTCCAAACAGCCGAGGCCATAGCAGCCACCAGCCAGCATCAAAAAGGGGAGCCAGTCATAGCGATTGAGGAAATGCAGCTCTGGAAATTTGATCCAATCCCGGATCTCCTTCAGGAACGTGGGGTAAGCGTAGTCGGTCATAAACCACAGAGTGTGGCTCCAGAAAAAGGACTTCCGGTTTGGCGAATGAACATCCTTTTCTGTATCGGAGTGACGATGGTGGCGCCGGTGATGTGCCGCCCACCACAACGGGCCACGTTGGCCAGCCGAACAAGCCAACGCGGCACCTAGAAACTGTACCCATCGACTCGTCTTGAAGGCCCGGTGGGAAAAGTAACGATGATAAAACCCAGTGATGCCAAACATCCGCAAACTGTAGGAAATCAATGCAACGACCAGGCATGGCCAGGTCACTGGGTAGAGGAATGCCAGAAGCACAAGAGCATGAACCATGATGTATGGCACACACCTGAACCATTCCACCTGGCCCATGGTTTCTTCTGGCTCCTGAAAGGTTTCCGGAGCTGGAGAGAGCCATTTTGATAATAAGTGACGCATTAGTAATAGATGTAAAGATGTGAAAAAGTAATATGGCATGGTGCCGAGATGTCCCTTGTCGGTTCATCTCGGATAAGCCTGGTGCTTATTTCAGGTTGGTCTTTTCCACCGTTTTCTTCACAGGGATGAGCAACTCATTTCTTCGCATGGGTGCAGGGGTCCAGGGGGGATCGTAGAACGCATGGATTTCCTTGCCACTTTGTTCGTAGCCGTTTGCCTCCATCCATTCCTCCAACTGAGTGTAGACTTCCTGTGGAGCCACTTCGACTCGTCCGCTGTAGCGAAACGTAGCGAATAATCCGGGTTGGGAGCGGATGTGGGAAAGTTTAGGGTTCACAGGGGCGGGTACTGTTTCGGCCTCCATGCTGGCAGGCAGTACGAAGGACATCTTCTTCGTTTTGTTCTCCATTTCCACAAATACCGGAGTCGTCATGGCGATCTTTTGCTCCCGTTCGTTACCTTTATCGATGTAGCGGAATAATCGCATAAACCCGTTGTCTTCGGTATCTTTCATCTCGGTCTGGATGAGTTGGAGTTCGGGATATTGACGAAGTTGAATGGAACCTTCTGCCTGCACCACCTTGTGGCTGGCTTCTTCGTAACCTCCGCGAACCAGGCCGGTAGCTGTGCAGGAAGTTGTCATGATGAGGAGGGAGAGTAAGAATAGGTTTTGCATGGGTTGGATTTTTGGTGGTTCAGGGGCAGAGATGGGTTTAGGAGTTGATGCTCTTGTAGGCCGCAAGTGCCCGGTTGCGGGCCATGGTGTGGTCGACAATAGGATTAGGGTAGTTCTCTCCCAATTGAACTCCGGATCTTGCCAAAATATTTTCTGGTGCATTCCAAGGTTCAAATAAGTGAGGAGGGTCGAGATTTTTGAGTTCTGGAACCCACTTACGAATGTAGTTCCCGTCTGGATCAAATTTTGTGGATTGGGAAGTCGGATTAAAGATTCGAAAGTAGGGAGCGGCGTCGGCTCCACAGCCAGCAGTCCATTGCCAGCCTTGGGTATTGCAGGCAAGGTCAGCGTCGACAAGGGTGTCCCAGAACCACTCGGCTCCCTTCCGCCAGTCAATCAACAGGTGTTTCACAAGAAAGGAAGCTGCGATCATTCTTACCCGGTTGTGCATCCATCCAGTTGCCCATAGTTCCCTCATGCCAGCATCCACAATCGGATAGCCGGTGCGTCCTTCCTGCCAGGCTTGGAGATGTTCAGGATTGTTGTCCCATGGGAATGCCTTGAAGTAAGGCCGGAATGGGGTGTCCACGATGTGGGGATAGGAATGGAGCCAGTGGTAGCTGAATTCCCGCCACCCGATTTCCGAAAGAAATTGGGATTCTTTCCAATTTGGAAGTTCGAGGTGTGCAAGAATGTACCAGACTTGCCGGGGGCTGATTTCCCCAAAATGTAAATGCGGGGAAAGCTTGGAAGTTCCGGGCAGGGCCGGGAAGTTTCGCATCCTTCTGTAATCTTTGACTGCACTTTTTACAAAGGACTGTAAATTTTTCATGGCTCCGGTTTCGCCGGGTTTCCAGCATTGATTCATTTCTCGATACCACTGCTCCTTTGGCAGCAGAGCCAAGTCTTCGAGTTGGAGTTTTGTTATCGCCGAAGAAGCGGGCGTCAGTTTCAGGGGCGAGGGTAGTGGCTCATCGGGATTAAGCTTTTTGAGGCAGTGTTTCCAGAACGGGGTGAAGATCTGGAAGGGCAATCCCATTTGGTTTTGTATCTCTATGGGTTCTGCCAACAGGTTGGCTTTCCAGGTTTTGACTTCGATGTTCTGTTCCGAAAGTTCTTTCTCCGCACGGATGTCCAAATCCACTAGAGTTGGTTCGTAGCGACGATTCCAGTAGATAGCATCGGCCTCTGTCTCTTCTGCTAATTTGCTCAGGACTGCCTGTGGATAGCCCATTCGTAGAATCAACGGGCATCCCTTCTCCTTCAAGTTGGTTTGCAGAGCCTGCAGGGAATGATGCAGCCACCACTTCGAAGCCGCTCCCAAGGTGGTTGAGTTGATCTCAGGAGACCAGATGAAGACTGGGATGACATGGCCCTTCTCCGCTGCATGGAATAAGGCCGGGTTGTCAGTTAGCCTTAGGTCATTCCTGAGCCAGACGATTGTCGTTTTTTCATGTTTCATCGGCGTATTCCAGGATGGGGTTGTGAGGGTGTAGGCTAACCCTGCTGTTGCTTTCATTCAGGAGACCTTGGTTTCCTGATAAATCTCCAAAAATTTTGGACAGCTTCTTGTGGCGGTAGGTAAATACTTGGTTGAGCTTCGTCAGGACAAACCCCTTAAACAGGGAATGGATGAGCACACCTCCCGGTAAAATAAACTCGATTTCATCTCTCATGAGACATCCGTTTCCGTCTGGAATAAACCGATGTCGGTGATGCCACAGTTTGAAGATGCCTTTGGTCTGCGTATCACTGAATTCTAGACCTGGCTTGATGTCCTTCAACTGTGAGACCCAATCCACGTAGACCCACCGCCCCAAAACTGGGACTCTTAAATACACTTCGGCTCCGTCCACCAATGTTGAGGGTTTGACGATTTGAATCCCTTCCTCTTTTGGCGTGAGCTCTTCCAGCGCAGACGGATCTTCATGCCAGGCAAACACTGTTGCTGCTGGAGAATTCAGCTTGGATTCTTTGGTATATTTCGCTGGTTTCATTTTCCTCTGACTTGCTTTTGAGTGATCCACAGGAATTCTTTTTGCACATCACGTGCCAATAATTTGAACTGGCTCATTTTGGGGAGTATTCCTCCCGGTGTGCGGTTGAATCGCTCTATGGTAGCCAACGCCGAAACTCAGCTTTTAGATCAGTATTTTATCCTAAATTCAGCAGTTGAAGCTCAAACATAACCGCGGGAATTTTGAGGATTACTGGAATGATGGAGAGTTGGAGTGCAGGATCGTGCTCATCCCCAGGGCGAGTCCATTCCCATCACTCCAATACTCCAATACTCCAATACCCCAGGGTTCATCATGGGAGTTGACGTTATTCCCTGCTCCCAATTGCGGAATTAAGGTTTATACCGCTTCTCAAAAGTATTGAGGCCCTCGCTTCAAACACCGAGCGGTGGCACCAAATTCGAGAAGGTCGGAGCGATCTTCTCGTGACCTTGTGATCATTACCCCCCATACCCGTCTTCCCTTCATTCCTTCCTCTGCTCTTCCGCGGAAGGTGGCTCGACTCCGAGCAGGTGGCGGACGAAGAAATCGTTGCGTCGACGAGTCCCGTAGGGTGAACCTCCAGACCCATGTCCACCGCCTGGAAAGACGATGAGTTCGAAGTCCTTGTCGGCCTTGATCAGTGCTTTGACCACTTGCATCGTCGAGGCTGGGTCCACGTTCCTATCCACTTCACCAACTGTGAGCAGCAATTTGCCCTTGAGATTGTGGGCCATGGTTACGTTGGACTGTTCCGCGTAATGCGGCCCGATCGGCCAGCCCATCCAGGCTTCATTCCACCAGATCTTGTCCATGCGGTTATCGTGACAGCCGCAATCTGCCGCTCCCGCCTTGTAGAAATCCGGGTACTGGAGCAGCCCGCCAAGTGTACTTTGGCCTCCGGCAGAACCGCCGAATATCCCCACTCTCTCCAAATCCATGTAGGGTCGCGTCTTTGCCGCCGCCTTCATCCATGCGATCCGATCAGGAAAACCCGCATCCCCAAGGTTCTGCCAGCAGACATCATGGAACGCCTTGGAACGCCAGTTCGTGCCCATGCCATCAATCTGCACCAGGATAAAGCCCAGTTCTGTCATTTTCTGCTGCCGTGAATTGACCCGAAACGTCTTCGGGACGTGGTGTCCATGAGGTCCAGCATAGATGCTTTCGATTACTGGGTACTTTCTCTTGGGATCCAGATTTGCTGGTGTGTAGATCAGCCCATATATCTTTGTCTCCCCATCACGACCCTTGGCCACAAATCGTTCAGGCGGTCGCCAACCTGCCTTTCGCAATTCTGAGATGTCGGCCGTCTCCAAAGTGCAGAGCTTCTTGCCGTCTGAGCTGCCCCGAAGTTCAGTGATTCCAGCCATATCCACACGGCTATAGCGATCCAAATAATAGGTACCATCTGGCGAAAAAGACAAATCATGCATGCCGTCGCCGCTTGTCAGGCGAATCAGGTTTGTGCCATCAAAATCAATCCGGCAATAATGGACATGATACGGATCCTGGTCAGGGTCCATGCCCATGGCCCGAAAGATGATCTGCCGTTTCTCATCGTCAATTCTCTCGACTCCACGTACCAACCATTTGCCCTTTGTGATCTGGTTTTTGACTCTGCCGGTTTTCATGTCGTAGAGGTAGAGATGATTCCATCCGTCACGCTCTGAGGCCCAGATCAATTCCTCGTCACTGAGCCAATGCATCAGCGTTTTTTGGGAGTAGTCGACAAAGGTTTCCGGAGCTTCCTCGACCATGGCGCATGTTTCACCGGTCTGCCCATCGACCCCAACAATGCGAACGACCTGGTGGCCACGTTGGTTGTAATAGAAATTGAAGCGGCGGCTGTCCGCACTCCAACGGAGATTTCTCAGCTGCCATGGTGTGGCAAAGAGGCTTGTGTCGAGTGCGACCTCTCCGCAATCGATGTGGAACAGATGTGGGCGAAGCATGCGTATCGGATCGCCCGGCTTGGTATAACCCAGTTCATGAAGCTTGGGCTGCAGTTGATCCTTTGGAAATGATTCCACAAAGTGGACCTTACGTTGCTCAATGGAATTTTCGCTGAGGACAACGAAACGCTTCGAATCCGGTGCCCAGAAGACCCCGCCTTGCAGTCTACGTTCCTCCAGGTCCTCCGTCTTGAGCTCCCGGCTCTCTTGGCTCTTTGTTTCCTTTATGCAAACGACATTCTCCTTTATCTGAATCTCCCATTTTCCGTCTGGGGACTTGTGGTTACGTGGCGAGCCACCTTGGTTGGGCCTCCACTTTTTCACGGCTTTCGGTTTCGGCGGAGCCTCCCGTTTTTCCACTTGCTCAACAGTATTGCACTGACGGTCCACCAACCAGCCCTTCCCCTGTGCTGTGATGTACAACTGGTCCTCATCCTGTGGCTGAATATCTGTGACAGGCAAGCGGTCCGCGTCGATCTTTCGTTTCAGGGCATCTCCCAGGGATCTCGACAGTTTGTTTGAATCAAATGCTGCCTCACGCTTCCCTTTGGCTGCGTCTACGAGAATGAAACTGTGAGCATTGTTAGGCTCCCGGCGTTTGTACCAGAATCCACTTCCATCTGCAAACCACCTGGCTTCCACTCTGTCATAAAAGACCTTACCCCCAAAGTTTCGGCCATACTCATGATAACGACGATAGTCTTCAATCGTGCCCTGAGCCTGGAGAAGGGAGGGGAGCCAAAGAGGAAGAAGAATGCAGAATCGAATGAACATAAAATAGGAGATCCTGTTTTGGAGCGATGAGTCCTTGAGTCAACCAAACCTGGTCACACCTTTCTTCCTCCAATTCACCTCCAACCCGAAATAAAAAATGGAGCCGAGAATGGGATTCGAACCCACGACCTACGCATTACGAATGCGTTGCT
>CAYSOI010000058.1:0-11861 GCA_964432425.1 uncultured Opitutales bacterium
AGATAACTGATTTCCCGCTGAAGAAAGGTTTCACTAAAGCGGGGAAAAGTGGTCGTGAGGTAAAGAACTTTCGGTACCTCTCTTTTATGGCCACTGAACTGTGAGTGATTATTCCTTGGGTTGAGTGGAGGAACTGGAGAGGTTTGGGGCAATGGAGGAGGGAGGGGTGTTGCCCTTGCGGGCTGAGATTTGTGGCAGCGAGGGTTTGAAGGTGGCTGGGTTCAACCGGTCTTCATCCAGTTCTTCGGTCCTTTCGTAATCAAAGGCCAGTTTGATCTCCTCGGCAATGGCGGTCTTTTCGCCATCTACCGTAATGGAGCCATGGAACAATCCCAGAGGGTGACGGATATTTCGTGGCTTGATCTGAAAGGTCAGAATGTCGCCGGGTTTGCAAATACGATGGCAGCGAACGCCATCACAGGATGCAAAATAGATGGAATTGGGGTCTACATCATGGGGGAGTTTTTCGTCATCTGCGGTCAGGAGATAGAAAACGGCCAATTGCCCCAGAGCTTCAATCATGATGGATGCTGGAAAGATGGGCCTGTTTTTAAAGTGACCCTGCAGGAATTGCTCTGTGCCTTTAATAATGTAGGTAGCCTTGGCGGTACTTTTACCAATGGAGGCCGTTTCCAGGAAAAGGAAGGGGTCCTGATGTGGCATGATGGCGGCAATTTCCTCGATCGGGTATTTCCGGAGAGTGTTTTCCGGAGTTTCCCCTTTGATCTTTGCATCCATGAACAGATTGACGTCACCAATCGTACGAAGCTCCAGCAACTCCTCATTATTGAAACTGATTTGCAGGGTCTTCTCCAGAAGCATGACGATCTCCAGCATGGTGAGGGAATCGATGCCCAAATCCTCCATCAGATTGGTTTCCAGGTTCTCTTTTTTCAAGATGGGCCGGGCTTCGGGCTCAAGAAAACGCTCAATCACACCCATTACGATGACAGGCACTTGGTCAGGATCTTTTTCTTCCCGAAACTTGATGGCAGCTTCGATGGTTCCTGCGGGGCAGCGTTTGAGCTCATCCCTAAGCTCTTGTTTGTGTTCTTCTGTGAGTTTATTTTCCACTTCGGGTATAGGGTTATGGAATCATTAGCTTGGATACAGGTTTTCGAGTCAATGGGAAAGAAGATGGGGTTTCAGGCTTTATTTTTGAACAGGTTTTGGCAGGCTCCCCAGCTTTTGCGAAAAATTCAAGTATGAAGACTGTTCTTACCTGTGCACAGCCTACCGGCATTTTAACTCTGGGCAATTACCTTGGTGCGGTCCGTAATTGGGCGACACTTTTACCTGGCAATACCTGCTACTTTGGCATTGTCGACCAACATGCCATCACTGTCGATTACAAGCCCGCTGATCTGAGAGCCAACTCTCTGCGATGCGTCGCCCAATACATTGCCTGTGGGCTGGACCCGGATGCCGCTCATATTTTTCTCCAGAGCCATGTAACCGGGCATACCGAGCTGGCCTGGGTCTTGAATTGCCTGACTCCGGTGGGAGATCTCCTGCGGATGACACAATTCAAAGACAAGACCGGGGGAGGGGACTTGACGCAACCGGCTCCTGGCACTGGTAAGCCCCAGCCCAAACCGGTCGTCAATGGGGGGCTGCTTGTTTATCCTGTGCTGATGGCTGCGGATATCCTTTTGTACAATGCCGACATTGTGCCAGTTGGGGATGACCAGAAGCAGCATTTGGAACTTTGCCGCGACCTTGCCCAGCGATTTAACAATTACTATTCGGACACCTTTACTGTACCTGAGCCCTATATTGCTCCCAAGGGGGCAAGAATCATGTCTCTTCAGGAACCCACCAAAAAGATGTCCAAGTCCGACTCCAATGAGCGTTCCACCTTGTTTATTCTCGATACCCCGGATCAAATTAAGAAGAAGGTGATGAGTGCGGTGACCGATTCCGAGACCACCATTACCTATGATCCTCAGGGCCGCCCCGGCGTCTCCAACCTTCTCGAAATCTACGGAGTCCTGGCTCACCGTGAACCTGCGGACATCGCAGAAGACTTTGAAGGCAAAGGTTACGGTGACCTCAAAAAGGCACTCGTGGAAGTCGTCTGCGACTCTCTGAACCCGATTCGAACTCGTTTTGATGAGTTGATGGAGGACAAAAGCTATTTAACCAGCGTCCTGAAAAAAGGAGCCGATGCGGCCCAGAAACGAGCTTGGAAAATCCTTTCAAAAGTCCACCGTAAGGCTGGTTTTGTCGAGCCGTCTCGGGGATAAGCCTTGCTTGGCCAGTAAGCTCAAGCCGGGCGATTTCTGGGCTGCCCGTTTGCTTTACCAGAGCCAGCGGAAGTTCAGATCAAAGATGTGTAGGGAGGAGTTGTAGGAATAAGCGGCGGCTCCTTCAGTTTCGATTTCACTCATCCAAAGGTGGCGATACCCACCGGTAAGGGAGAGGCGATCGTTGAAGCCAATTCCTGTGCCAAAGAAAAACTGAAAGGCTGGAGAAAACTCGGAGATTTCTACCTTGCCTACACTGGTAAGGGTTTCCTCTGCCGAGAGAATGACTCCACCAAGACCAGCCCCTCCATAAAGAATGAAGTCCGGGCTCCAGTATTCCATGCCAGCCGCATTGGCTCGGGAAGACCCCCAGTACTGGGTGTAGCGATAATTCAACATCAAAGGCACCGCAGTGGCCGAAAAGTCGCCCAGATCAGCATCGCCAGACTCAAAGGTATAGCCATTGTAGCCAGCTTCAAACTCTATGGCATGCCCACTGAGCAACCAGTCACTACGGAGAAATTCATAACCTGTCCGGAAATTGACTCCGAAGCCAACATCGGTCTGTTCACCTTTGACTCTGGGTTTGATCAGTGATGGAGAAATACTCATGAACGGGGCCGAGGAGAGCTTGGCCATCGACAGTATGAGTACAGTCAGAAGCAGAAATGGGGAAGTCTTCATAATGGATAGTAAGGGGCTGTTGGTCGTTAGGGTGAGGGAATGTTAAAATGATTAAAACTTTGGTTCGTCCCAAGTGGTGAGTTTTCCTTTGTAGAAACGAACTCTTCCGGCCAGTTGCTCTCCATTTGCCAGTCTTCCTGCATATTGCCAGTATTCATCGGCCCGAGGGCGAATGGAGTCTTTGGTGAACAGAGGGTTCCCGAGGATCTTCATGACATCTGTTGCGCCCATGCCTTTGTTCAGGCTTTTCCAGTTGGCCAGCTCCGTCCATTTTCCGGTTGCAGGCAGTTTGGTGTAGGTGATGCCACTACGCAGACGGTCAAGTACGCTCATTCCCGTGGTTTTGACTCCTCCTACAATTGTGCCGGATTGATTTTGAGCTGCGGGTGCCGAGGGTTGCACGGTCACGGATGTCGCAGGTCGACTGGTTGGGGGTTCAATCAATCGCATGCTGCGGATGATGGTTTCCTGTTCGGCAACTCTCGCTTCCAGAGCTGTAATTCGAGTACGCAGGTCGTTGATTTGTTTCTGCATATCTCCATTTTGTTGCTGTGCAGAGAGGAGGCCCGGCAAGCAGAGAGTTAGCAGAAGGAGGAGAGTTGGGGGGTTGTTTTTCATGGAGTCTGTTTGGGTGAGAGTGAATCAAAGGATGCTTCGGGCCACGGAGACAAGGTTTGCCGAAGTAATGCCAAATTCTTTCATGACTGTGTTGCCGGGGGCACTGATTCCAAATCGATCAATGCCAACGACTTTGCCGTCCAGCCCGGTGTATTTGTGCCAAAGTCCACTGACTCCAGCTTCGATCGCGACTCTTTTGGTGCAGGAAGAGGGGAGTATGGATGCCTTGTAGTCTTCAGATTGGCGATCAAAGCGTTCCATACAAGGCATGGAAACCACTCTGACTCCATCACCCAGTTCATCCGCTGCCGCCATGGCATGCTGCACTTCACTCCCGCTGGCCAGCAGGATCAATTGTAGGTCGCCGGTCTCTTGTTTGGCGATGTATCCCCCTTTGCGTGCTCCCAGTCGGCGATCTGCCACAGAGATGGGGGACAGGTTGGGCACATTCTGACGAGTGAGGATCAATGCGGTTGGTCCATCTGTACGTTCGACAGCGGCGGCAAAGGCACCGGCCGTTTCCTCTGCATCGGCTGGACGCAGGACATCGAGATTGGGGAAGCAGCGCAGGGCACTGGTGGTTTCCACGGGTTGGTGAGTCGGGCCATCTTCACCTACACCGATGGAATCATGCGTCCAGATGTAGAAAACCGGCAGGCCGACCAGGGAAGCCAGCCTAACCGAAGGTCGCATGTAGTCGGAGAAGGTTGCAAATGTCGCACCGGAACTGCGGAAAATGCCATGGTAGGCAAAGCCGTTCATGATGGCACCCATCGCATGTTCTCGAATGCCGAAAAGGAGGTTTCTTCCCGAATGATTGGCCGCCGAAAAATCTCCCATGTCATTCAGGTAGTTTTTGGTGGAGCCGTGCAGGTCGGCACTACCACTCACGAGGAGGGGCATTTCTTTGGCAATTGCATTGAGTGCTTTGCCTCCTGTTGCCCGTGTGGCGGCGGCAGATTCATCAAATTCAGGGATCGCGGCATCCAGGTTTTCAGGGACTTTGTTGTCGATGCCCGCTTGCAGGACTTCGGCTTTATCCGGGTTGGCAGCCTTCCATGCATTGAAGGTTTCCTGCCAGGCGTCATACTTTGCCTTCAAATCATTCTTTCGCTCTGCAAAATATTGCTGCACTTCTTCGGAGACGTAGAAGGTTTCTTCCGGAAGCCCCAAGCCTTTCCGGGCCGCTTCCGCAAACTTCGCTCCGCCTTCGCCATGTCCTCCAGCTGTTCCTGCCACTTCCGGGATGCCTTTGGCGATGAGGGTCTTGATTTCAATCAGTTGTGGTTTGCCGGAAGTTGAGTTTCGGGCATTGTCATAGGCGGTTGCCAGAGCTTCCAAGTCATTGCCGTCTTTTACGAGTTGTGTCTCAAATCCGTAAGCCTCAAAGCGCTGGCAGGTGTTTTCACTTTGGGTGGCATCCGCCATGGCGTCCAGTGTGACGTCATTGGAGTCATAGATCAGGATGAGATTATCCAGCTTCAAGTGTCCAGCTAGGGAAGCCGCCTCAGCAGCCACACCTTCCTGAAGACATCCATCTCCTGCCAGAACCACCACTTTATTATTAAATATAGTGTGCTCCTCTGTGTTGAAATGAGCGGCTGCCATTTTGGAGGCGATGGCCATGCCTACTCCATTCCCCACACCTTGCCCGAGCGGTCCGGAGGTGGATTCAACGCCTGGGGTTTCTCCAAATTCCGGGTGACCGGGAGTTTTGCTGTGCAGTTGGCGGAAATTTTTGACTTCTTCGAGCGGGAGGTCGTAGCCGCTCAAATGCAGCCAGCTGTAGAGGAACATGCTCCCATGTCCTGCGGAGAGAAGAAAACGGTCCCGATTGATCCATTCCGGTGCATCCGGATTATGGCTAAGGGCGTGTCCATAAAGAACTGCCCCCATTTCTGTAGCACCGAGTGGCAGCCCCAGGTGACCGGAACTGCAGGCGTGAATGGCATCAATGGAAAGACCACGTGCAATTGCGCAGGCTTTGGAGAGGATTTCTTTTTCCATAATATAAAGTGTTTTGGGAAAGGGGAATTTCCGAGGGGTGGGGATTTCAGGGAATCTGGCCTGAAATTCAAGCTTTCCTTTTCGGGGGGATTGTCTCTCCTTTCTGATGCTTCACCTGTATCCTGACCTCATTGCAGAAAACCTGCCATCACTATGCCAACAAGTAACAAAGACAAAATCCGTAAACTCCTGAAAGGTATCGAAACTGGAGATCCAGAGGCTGTGACTGTGGTAAAGGAGGATAAGTACATTCAGCACAATCCACTCACCAGGGAAGGAAATATTGGTCTGGCTGAACTCTTCAAACGCTTGGCAAAAACTTCCCCAAAGGTAGAAATTGTGAGGATTTTTGAAGATGGGGATTTTGTTTTTGCTCACACAGATTATGATTTCAATGTAGTGGAGATTGGCTTTGAAGTTTTTCGATTTGAGGACGGTTATGCCGTGGAGCATTGGGATAATCTGCAAACCAAGGTAGATAGCCCAAACCCTTCTGGCCATACAATGATCGATGGTCTTACGAAGATTGAGGACTTGGAGAAAACGGAAGAAAATCGAGCTCTGGTTCGCAAATTTTTGGAACAGGTGCTTCTGCAAAGAAACTTTGATCAATTAGAAAATTATGTCGAAGCGGAGGGTTACATTGAACACAACCCCAGCATGGAAGATGGTTTTCCTGCTCTCCATGAAGAACTCTCCAGCAATAATTCCAGAGACTACCAAATAATTCACCGGGTCCTGGCAGAAGGGAACTTTGTCTTAAGTGTTTGCGAAGGTACCAAAGAGGGGACTCATGCCTCCTACTACGATCTCTTCAGAATCTCTAAGAATAAGATTGTGGAGCATTGGGACACCTTTGAAGAAGTGCCTCCTAAAAGCGAATGGGTCAATGACAACGGGAAGTTCTAAGGTGTTTTTCTTCGCTGTAATTCAAGCTTCCCTGTTGGAAAAGTGGAACTCGTCAATTCAACTGAATATCCTCGTCGGAGAGATTGCCTTTGAGCTTGCTCAAGAGTTGGAGGCGGTCGTTCTCAATGCGGATAAACTCTAGCAGTAGCTCGAATCGTTCGCGGGTATTGAGGGTTTCCAGCAGTTGTTGCTTATCCTCCATGGTTTTGCAGAGAGTGAAGGCGGAGATGTCAAGGAAGGCTTCGGGCTCCTGGATATTTTGGAGAAATTCGAGGATGTGTTGGGGAATGGGGTTGCCCAAATCCACGGAAAGTTGGATGGCCCGGCTCAACCGATCCGTAAGGTTTTCGACAATGGGTGCAGATTCTTCCGGTTCACTTTCGAGTACTCGGATTCGGGCAATGGGGTAGGGCTCTTCGAACATGATTCGTTCGATTTCTACCCGTGCCAGGCCTTGCAGAATTAGGTTGGAGGAACCATCTTCGTTTTCATGGCAAGCTCGGACCAATCCGACGCCTCCGGTCTGGAAAAAAGGATACTTGTCTTCTCCCCAATGTTCAGACTTTTCTCCGCGGAGACCTGTAACGGCGACCATCCGGGAGCTTCGCAGAATGTCGGCCAGGAGCTTCTTTTCCTGGTCCTCCACGATGATCATCGGAAGCAGAGCCTTGGGGAAGAGTACGGTTTCCGGTAGGGTCAATAGGGGAATTGTATCGGGTATGGGTATGGTGGGGAGCATGAGATGGGGAAATCTTCAAAATAATTTCTATTGTCGCCAGGCATCGGGAGTCAAGAGGCTGCGATCCGGGACATCATTTTCTGAGAAGTAAACAGCGAGTCGGAAGCAAGGTAGTTTCAAGGTTTCCGCATCTGGCACATCCCGCTTTTTTTGTAGATCTTCCAGTAGGGATTCCGGTGCACGACCCTGCAGTTCATAGATTTCCCGCAGGCCCAAATCCAGAAGATCCCGTGCGACTTCCACACGCATGCCCGGGATCCTCATAAAGGCGGAGCTGAGTGCCTCTCGGTCGACTTTCTTCTTCTTTTTTACCAATGCCATTCCATCCACAGTTGTTACCTGCCCGTACCTTGACAAGTTCCGAAATCAAAATCTGCTGCGTGACAAACCCGTGAGACAGATTCGCAAAGTGTGACACGGGGTGTGACACTCTGACCTGATTTCCGGGCTGTCACCACTTGTCACATTTGTGCCGTAGTATCTGGTAACTCCCATGGCTACAACAATCCCGTCCTTCTGATTCTGATTGGCAAGACAAATGCATAGGGGGCCGGCATGAGCAAAGTCATTGGCATAGATCTCGGAACAACCAATTCCTGCATGGCAGTCATGGAGGGCGGCGAACCTGTCGTCATTCCTAATTCTGAAGGAGCACGTACGACACCTTCCATCGTTGCTTTTTCAAAGAACGGCGAACGTCTCGTTGGACAGGCTGCAAAACGTCAGGCCGTCACCAATCCAAGTAACACCGTCTTTTCTGCGAAACGTCTCATCGGACGCAAAGCTTCCGAAGTTTCCAAAATCGCAGACACCCTTCCTTATGAAGTCGCTGCCGGTAAAAACGGCGACGCTTACATTAAGGTTGAGGACAAGGGAAAACCCGAAGAGTTTGCTCCCGAGCATATTTCTGCGATGATTCTTGGTAAGTTGAAGGCGGATGCTGAAGCCTACCTTGGAGAAGAAGTCACGAAGGCGGTCATTACCGTTCCTGCATATTTCAACGATGCCCAGCGTCAGGCGACCAAGGATGCCGGGAAAATTGCCGGCCTCGAAGTCCTGCGTATCATCAATGAGCCGACCGCTGCCTCTCTGGCTTATGGTCTCGAAAAGAAAGATGACCAGACCATCTCCGTCTTTGACCTCGGTGGCGGTACTTTTGACATTTCCGTACTCGAACTGGGCGACGGCGTTTTCGAAGTCAAAGCGACCAATGGTGACAACCAGCTTGGTGGTGACGACTGGGATGAAGCTGTCATCAACTGGCTCTGCGACGAATTTCAGAAAGAACAGGGAATTGACCTGCGCCAGGATCAAATGGCAATGCAGCGTCTGAAGGAAGAAGGCGAGAAGGCCAAGATTGCACTCTCTTCCGCTCAATCCACAGACATCAACCTGCCCTTCATCACTGCTGACTCTTCCGGTCCCAAGCACTTGCAGGTGGCATTAAGCCGCGCCAAGCTGGAGCAAATCTGTGACGATCTTTACGAACGGGCCAAGGTGCCTTTCAAAGCCTGTCTGAATGATTCAGAAGTAGCAGCGTCCGAGATCGATCACCTCGTTCTGGTGGGTGGCATGACCCGTAGCCCCCGTGTCATCGAGTTGGCCAAAGAATTGACAGGAAAAGACCCCCACCAAGGTGTCAATCCTGACGAAGTGGTCGCCATCGGTGCTGCCATCCAGGGAGCCATCCTGAGCGGTGACTCAGGAGTGAGCGACGTGTTGCTTCTCGATGTGACCCCGCTGACACTGGGCATCGAAACCGCTGGTGGTATCAGCACTCCAATGATCGATCGCAACACCACCATCCCGACCAAGAAAAGCCAGATTTTCTCCACCTACTCGGATAACCAGACTGCCGTGGACATCAAAGTTCTCCAGGGAGAACGCCAGATGGCCAACGACAACAAAATGCTCGGTACTTTCAAGCTCGACGGCATCCCTTCAGCACCCCGTGGTGTTCCTCAAGTTGAAGTGACCTTCGATATTGACGCCAACGGTATCCTCAATGTGACCGCCAAGGACAAGGGCTCCGGTAAGGACCAAAAGATCACCATCAGTGGTTCGTCCGGTCTCGATAAGGACGAAGTGGATCGGCTTCAGAAAGAAGCGGAAAAGCATGCGGAGGAAGACAAGCAGCGTAAGGAAGCTGTGGAGTCCCGTAATGAATTGGACAACATGGTTTACCAGGCCGACAAATTGCTGAAAGATAATGGCGACAAGGTCTCCGCAGACAACAAGTCCAATTTGGAAGCTGCCATCGAAAGCGGAAAAAAGACTCTCGAAGACCAAAATGCGGAAACCGCGACCATCAAAGCCGACAAGGAAAAGCTCCTCGAAGCCTTGAACGCCGCAGGTCAGGAAATCCATGCTGCTGGTGGTGCTACCGGCGAAGGTCCTGGCCCAGAGGCAGGTCCTGGAGGCCCGGACGTTGATCCTGGTGCCGCTGAATCTGCACAATCTGGTCCGGCTGGTGCCAAAGACGCAGACGTCGTGGACGCAGACTTTGAAGTTGTTGAGGACGACAAGGAAGAGAAATAAGCCCTTGGGCAACCTTTCTCCAGTTTTCTCAACACACTCCCTCATCTAACCCAAACCCATAACATATTAACTAAATGAAAGACATCAAACCAATCGGCGATCGTATCCTCGTCAAAATTCTCGAGGAAGATGAACAAGTCAAAGGCGGGATCATTATCCCTGATTCCGCTAAAGAAAAGTCCCAGGAAGCAGAAGTTGTTGCTCTTGGTTCCGGTAAGAAAGACTCCAATGGCAACAACCAGTCCTTCGAAGTCTCTGTCGGTGACAAAGTTCTTATCAGCAAGTACGGTGGCACTGAAATCAAACTCGATGGAGCTTCTCATCAGCTTCTTCGCGAAGACGATATTCTCGGTATCATCGGATAACTCAAACTCACAATCTAATCAATAAACTAGAAACTTCACATTATCATGGCTAAGCAACTCGTATTCGATGAAGTCGCCCGCAAAAAAGCCCTCAAGGGGGTTGAAACACTGGCGAAAGCCGTAAAAGTCACACTCGGCCCCAAAGGCCGGAACGTTCTGATCGACAAAAAGTTCGGTTCACCCACTGTCACCAAAGACGGGGTAACCGTTGCCAAGGAGATCGAACTACAGGAACCCTATGAAAATATGGGAGCCCAAATGGTTCGCGAAGTCGCATCCAAGACTTCAGACAGTGCTGGTGACGGTACTACGACAGCAACCGTCCTGGCAGAGTCCATCTACAAGGAAGGGCTTCGTTACGTCGCCGCTGGACACAATCCTGTCTACATCAAACGTGGTATCGACAAGGCTGTGGATGTAGCGGTTGAAGCTTTCACCAAGCTTTCCAACCCAGTACAAGACACCGAAGAGGTGAAATCCGTAGCTGCCATCTCCGCTAACTCTGATGCAGAAATCGGTGAAATCATCGCGGACGCAATGGACAAAGTTGGTAAGGACGGAACCATAACTGTCGAGGAAGCCAAAAGCATCGAAACCACCCTCGACGTGGTTGAAGGTATGCAGTTCGACAAAGGTTACCTCTCCCCTTACTTCGTAACCAACTCCGATGATATGACCGCTATTCTCGAAGATGCTTACATCCTAATCCACGAAAAGAAGATTGGCAGCCTTAACGATCTGCTTCCTCTTCTCCAATCCGTTTCCAAAACCGGTAAGCAACTTCTGATCATCGCTGAAGACGTTGAAGGTGAAGCTCTTGCGGCTCTCGTAGTCAACAAGCTCCGCGGTACCATCAACGCCTGTGCAGTCAAAGCTCCAGGATTCGGTGACCGTCGTAAAGCCATGCTTGAAGACATCGCCATCCTTACTGGTGGTAAATGCATCACCGAGGACCTCGGTATCAAGCTGGAGAACGTCACCATCGACGATCTCGGTTCCGCAAAACGCATCACTGTTGAAAAAGAAAACACCATCATCGTAGAAGGTGGAGGCAATGTAAACGACATCTCCGGACGTACCGACCAGATTCGTCGCCAGATCGAAGAGACCACCTCCGACTACGACCGCGAAAAGCTGCAGGAACGTCTTGCCAAGCTTGCCGGTGGTGTTGCCGTGATCCACGTTGGTGCTGCCACTGAGCCAGAAATGAAGGAAAAGAAAGCTCGTGTGGAAGACGCTCTGCATGCAACCCGTGCAGCAGTTGAAGAAGGTATCGTTCCTGGTGGAGGTGTTGCACTTCTTCGTGCAGCTGGTGCTATCGACGCCCTTAGCCTCGAAGGAGATGAAGCTTATGGTGCGATCATTGTTCGCAAAGCTATCGAGTCTCCATTGCGGAACCTCTGTGCCAATGCTGGAGTGGATGCTTCCCTCGTCGTTCAGCGTGTCCTGGAAAGTGAAGGAAACCAAGGCTACAATGTGGCTACCGACTCCTACACAGACCTAGTCAGTGACGGAGTTCTTGATCCGACCAAGGTTACCCGCACGGCCCTGCAAAATGCAGCATCCGTAGCTGCCATGCTCCTCACTACCGAATGTATGATCACCGATCTTCCTGAGCCGGAAGCCGCTGGTGGTGGTCATGACCACGGTCATGGTGACATGGGCGGCATGGGCGGCATGATGTAATCCGCTTCGGAAGCGAAATAAACTTCCCTTTCAAAAAGGTGCATCGGTTAATCCGGTGCACCTTTTTTT
>CAYSOI010000058.1:11961-14581 GCA_964432425.1 uncultured Opitutales bacterium
TGTTGAGCCAGGTAAGATTCCCAAAGGCGGTGGGATCTTACCAGCTCGATGGCCCGATGCCGGCCTGTCTCAGTGAGTGTGGCGGCGGCTTCTGTAAAGTTTAATAACTGTTCTCGGCTTAGACTGTGAAAAAGCTTGGGCAGACGCTCCAGAGGTAGACGGGCCAGCTCGCCGATTCTGTCCTTGGTCGCGGTTTCCTGGTTCTGTTCGAGTTTGTAAACGGCTTTGAGTACATCTTCTCCGTCGATGTGGCGTTTGAGGCGCAGTTTCCGGAGTTTTTCAAAGACATATCCATGGGAAGGGCTCAGTAGCATCGAAATGGCAAAGATGGCTGTGGCGACCAAGACCATGCTGGGGCCGGATGGAGCGTTGAGTATAAAGGCAAAGATCATTCCCAATAAGGCAGACAGACCCCCAAAAAAACCGGCCAGGATCAACATTCTGGAGAAGCGGTCGGTCAGTTGGTAGGCCGCCGATGCTGGAGTAATGACCATGGCAACAACGAGGATGACGCCGGTCGTTTTGAGCCCTGCCACTACAGTCGCCGAGATCATGCCCATGAGCAGGTAATGAAAAAAGAGAACGGGCACTCCCATGGAGGTGGCCACAATAGGATCAAAGCTCACCAGCTTGAGCGGATGGTACAAGAGAATGATGATTCCGATAACAATGGCTGCAATAGCACCCATCAGGTACATTTCCTCTTTATTGACAGCGTCCGGAATTCCAAAAACGAAACATTGTAGATCGAAGTGTGTACCTCGGGGGAGATTTGAAATCAGGATCAGGCCCAGGGCGAAGAGGGCAGTGAAGACGATTCCAATGGCGGAGTCTTCCTTGGTCCGGCTTTTGTGGCTGACCAGGTTGATCAATACTGCCGTTAACAGCCCGGCCAGCAAGGCACCAAGCAGCAGTCCCCAGACTCCGGTGTTGTTGGTCACCAGAAATGCAATGACTACTCCTGGCAGGATGGCGTGGGAAAGGGCGTCTCCAATCAATGCCATTCGCCTGAGTACGACAAAACATCCCAGAACTCCACAGGTGATCCCCACGAGCACACTGGTCCATAAGCCCTCGGGCAGTTCTTCGAATGGGAAGTACCAGAGCTGCGGTTCAAAAGTCAGTTGTGCCAGTGTGTGCATTGCAGTTTATCGCAAGTGGTCCTTGATCGCAATTTCGGCCTTATCCAGCAGGCTGAGGTGTCCACCATAAGTTTTTCGTAGGTTTTCCTCGGTTGCCACCTCTCTGGGAGGTCCGTAGGCGATCACATGTTGGTTGAGAAGCAGGAGTTGATCGTAGCGATCCAGGACGGAGAGGTCATGATTGACGACGACCAGTGTGTGCCCGTCGGCGGCCAGATTGTCCATCAGGGAGAAGATGGCCTTTTCTGTGGAGGCATCCACTCCACCAAAAGGTTCGTCAAGGAATAGAATCTCCGCCTTTTGACAGAGGGCTCGGGCCAGAAAAACCCGTTGTTGCTGGCCCCCGGAAAGTTGCCGGATGTGTCGGTTCCGATAGGGAGCCATCCCAACAGTTTCCAGTGCGTCAATGGCGGCTTTTTTGTGCTTTTTCCCAGGTCGCCCCAGCCAACCCAGTCGTCCAAAATGTCCCATCATGACAACGTCCAGCACCGTGACAGGGAAATCCCAATCCACGGCGCCGGTTTGAGGCACATAGCTAACCAGTTGGCGGCATTCCTGAATCGGCTTGCCAAAATACAGGATCTCACCGGCATCTTGCTGAATCAGCCCAAGCATGGTCTTGACCAGCGAACTTTTCCCCGCTCCATTGGGCCCAACAACTCCGATGATTTCCCCTTGGGGTACATCCATGGAGACCGAACGCAGTGCCGGTTTTTCCTGATAGGAGACCGTGACATCCCGCAAGTGAATCGCGGTCGAAGTCTTGTCGGCCTGGGCGGGGGATGTGTTGTCTGGATGGAGAATACGCATTCCGAAATGGATTACTTCAGAGCCTCGATAATCGTGGTAAGGTTGTACTTTAACATGGTCAGATAGGTGTCTGCCCCACTTCCTGGCTCTCCCAGAGAATCACTGTGAAGTTCCCCGCCGACTTTGGCTCCCGTATCTTCTGCAATGTTCTTGATCATGGTGTTCAATGCATCCCGTACAGAGGATTCGATGAAGAGGGCTTTCGCTCCGGATTCCGTCACCATGGCTTTCAGTTTCAGGCGGTCCTGAGGCGTGGGGTCGGCTTCTGTCGAAATGCCGGCGATGGCCGCCACTTTGATGTCAAAGGCTTGCCCAAGGTATTGGAAGGCATCGTGACTGGTGATGAGGATGCGGCGTTCCACTGGAATTTCTGCAATGGCGGCTTTGCCCCATGTGTAGATTTCATCCAACTCCTTGAGATAGTCTTCCGTGCGGGTTTTGTACTGTTCCGCATTGCCCGGATCCACTTCCACCAATGCATCCCTGGCTTTTTCCACATACACCTTGAAATATTCTGGATGAAACCAGCAGTGTGGGTCTGGGGCACCTTCTTCATCGTCACTGCCCAGGGTTTTGATTCTTGGGTCAACTGCGAGCCTGACCACTTTGCCTTTGGCTCTTTCATCAATGACATGGCCAACCTGCGATTCAAGGTGAAGTCCGTTCAT
>CAYSOI010000059.1:0-1110 GCA_964432425.1 uncultured Opitutales bacterium
GAGACTCCGCCACCGTAAACACGCACCCAGTAGATTCCAGATCCAACGGTTGAACTGTCGGGCTCGAAGTTGATGGCGTTATTGTAGACGGATACGTACTCGGTCGGGAGTTTCTTTCCCGGGATTTTGGAGGAACGGCCATAGGTACGTTTGGGGCGGTTCGGTAACTTGAACACCTCCACCGTGAGTTGATTCAACGGCGGGGCATTTTGCGTCAAGTACAGCGACCAGGCATTACCATGAAGGTACTCCTTTGGATAGAATCCCTTGCCAGGATATGACCAACTTTCGCGGGATTTCTGGCCACTCTTGTCCATGACCCACATTCCCACAAAACCTTGTGCCTCCCCAAAGGCAGATTTCCCCATTTCTGCATCAAGACACCAACGTCGGTGGCCGCGACGTTCCCGGTTATGTGCCCCAGGGTCATTCATGAAACCAGTCAATGAGGTTTCCAACCCACGACCTTGATGGAGGTTGCATTTGTTGGTGAAGTGTCCGAGGTCGTGGGAGAGGCTTCCATGTTTCAAACAAGCTTTGGCTGCCTCTTCACAATTAGCTATGAGTTCAGGAGTTGTAACAACATCGGAAGAAACTCCGCTCAAATACCTGTAAATATTGAGCTCGTTTATCGAATCTTGGTAGGCTTTCGAAACACCTTTCGGAGCCCGGCGTTTCCCAATCTCCCTAAGCTTTGCCTTGATCTCCACTTTGGTGCGTGGGTAGAGGCGACTCAACGCTTTGTCTTCTGCCTCCTCTTCTTGCTTTTTGGGCCGACCTACCTGAAGGGGTTTGGCCTTCCAGTTCCTGAGGTACTCCCGATCCGTCTCGATAAGCATATGGAACGGCAAGACCACCACCCGGCGATCCGACTTCCGCATGACCCTTGCCTGCTCCCCATAAACAATCATCACTTTAGCTTCCAGCTTCCGCCCCTTTAGATCCTCAAAGGTATGCCAATCTTCCCCATGCAGGCCCGTGCAAAGCATAGCAAGCAGAAGGATAATCGGTAGAGTCTGGCCTTTTCCTGGCATCATGTTCTTTCCTTTAAGCTTTGATTCAAATTCGCCTCACCTTGTAGGTTAAATAGGTGGTATGTCTACAATGAAC
>CAYSOI010000059.1:1210-14521 GCA_964432425.1 uncultured Opitutales bacterium
CAGTCCTATGGGTACAATTTCGATGGAAGGGAAGAATGGCCAGAGTGACACCGGAATAGAGGCAGCGGAACTCGCTAACAAAGGGTCGACATGGGCAAATCAGTTACCTTACGCTCCTTGCACCATGAAAATCCTGAAAGCCCTACATCTCCACATTGCACTGATCCTGCTAAGCAGCATCACAACCGCTTCCGCCAAGTCGCCACACACCCAGCAAATCCAAGCCTTCCTGGAGGCGAATCCAAAGGCGGTTCCCTTGATCGTGATCAAAGACTGCAAAGGCGACTTTTCAAATTGGGAACGGTTTTCTGCCAAGGTGATCGACGGGGATCATATACATGTCCCCAATACCAACCCAAGGACCAAGCAGCAGTTCAATGACTTCAAATTGATCTTCGAATTCAAGATGGATCCCGGTGCCAACAGTGGCATCTTTCTCCGGGGTCTGGGTGAACTGCAGATGCTGGAGAATACCGCGAAAAAATACGCCAAGCTGAATCCGTGCCAGTACCATGCCAGTGCCTACGGTTTGGTTGCCGCAAAACGTGGACACCAGAAACCCGTCGGGGAATGGAATTACCAGGAGGTAGTCGTCCGAAAACAGACGATCGTCGTCCACCTCAATGGCACAAAAATCCTCGATACGGACTTGTCTAAAGTCACCGAAAACATGAAGGGCAAAAAGGTGTCACCCAAAACAAACCTTACCGGTACAATTGGGCTCGGTGGGCATGCCTCCGGCGTCTACTATCGCAACATGTACGTGGCAGAGTTGTAGATTTGGTATGGCTCCTATAGCATCGGCAATTAATGATGAGGGACACGACAATTGTCCCTACTTGCCCGGAGCCAGGTCTTGTTTGGCAAGGAATGCCACGGCACCTTCCATGATAGCGGTGAAGTCTTCCTTCGTGCCTTTCTTAAAACCGGGCACATTGAAGAAGCCGTGCCCCCGCCCCTCAAAGGCTAGCAGTTGGCAGACGTTTCCTGCTTCTCGCATGAGCCGGTCGAAGCGGTCGACGTTTTCAAAGGGTACCGTCCGGTCGGCAGTGCCATGTACGATATAGGTTGGCGGCAACCCCGGGCGGACGTGGTGGCAGGGTGAAAGCACAGTGTTGTCTTTGGGAAATTTGTTCGAGCCGTAGCCTTTTTCCGTGGTGTCGATCACTGGGTTGAAGAGGACCAGGGCATTGGGGACAGAGCTAATCCCGGAGTCCTCGGTTTTGGCATCATACCCTTCGATCAAACCAGAGCATGCCGCCACATGCCCACCGGCCGAGCCACCGCCGGAAATGACCTTGTCCGGGTCGATCCCCAACCCGGCCCCATGTTTACGCAGGAACCGCACCGCCGACTTGCCATCTTCCACACAGTCAAAAGGGGTGAGGTGTGCACCATCCTTATTGCGGACGCGGTACTTGGCCGAGATGGCAACGTACCCCTGACGGGCAAAGTAACGGGCATGGCCCGCCATCTGTTGGGGTTTTCCAGCCACCCAACCACCGCCGAAGAACAAGACGATCACAGGGCGTTTGTCGGTAGCTTTGTGGTTTTCCGGCCAAAACATGTTCAAGGCCAGGTTGCCTTCTGGAGTGGACTTATAAACGATCGACCTGGCCCCGACCCTTGGCTTCGGCAGCGGGTCGCCCGTCTCCTTGGCAGGAAGGAGGGAGGCACTGAGGAACGCGATGGCGGTGGTCAGCATGAATTTGGAGGGTATTTGCATCATGGCGGGAGATTCTAATGCTGGAGTTTGGGGGGTTATTCTGGATTCTTTGGGCGGATTCCTATTCCGCTTAGGCAGGGTGTGCCATTGATAGCAGTGACCTGGATGTTGAGTTCCCCCTGGGCTTCAATTTCAAATTCCCTGACAATGGGAAGGTGGCGGCCGCCGGCTTCTTTGAAGATGTCGAAATTGGTCAGCAAAGTTTCGCCGTTTGCGGTGAGGTTGAACACCCGTTGTCCAGCGGCCAGGTTTTCCAACTCTGCGAAATGGAGGCTGAGGGTGTACCTGGCTTTTTCAGAGGGGAGTTTCCTTTTGAAGGATTCGATCCCAATGAGGCAGGAGGAGGCGACCCAATCCAGGGAATCCTGGTCGTCTTCGGTACCCAACAGGGAAGTGTGGTTGCGGATGTGCTTCAATCCTTTCCCCCCCACTGATACCTGAAGGTCTGGAGATTTACCACCTACACTGGGGAACTCATACCACATCATGCCGGTATCATCCCTCCTGTCCCCTGGTGCCCCTAGGTTGAGGCCGAAATTTTCCGGAGCTTGGCTGGTACCCGTGAAAGTCCACATTTCCGCTTCAGGCATGTGGATCAGGGCGAGGGAACTTTGGTTTTGGTAGGCACAGGAGCAAGTGCGGGTGTAATCGGGTGCATTCAAGACCCCGTTGGCGACAATGAGGTTGGCAGTGCAACTACTGCGGAAGCCGCCGATATTCCCAGTGCCGCTGTCTCCCGCCAAGTCATAATATCCGGCGGCACCACTGCGGAAAGTGAGCAGATTCTGGCTACCCACGGCGGTGTTGCACCCGTACATCCTCGAGTATCGCCAATCCCCGGATGTTTTCCCGGTCAATAGGTCCAGGCGGAAGCCACCCCCACCGTTGGTGATGACCTTGTCTTTCCAGAGCAAGCAGGGGCCGCCGTATCCTTGATCGAGGTTTTTCCATAGAACTTCGCCCGTATCCCCGCGGTAAGCCACCATCCCTTTCCCGGTTTCGTCCTTCGCCCTGTCCCTGTATTGGCTGCCAGCTTGCAGGAGGACCTTGTGTTCAGTGGAATAATTCAAAAATGTTCCGAATACATCTTCGGTCGTGGACCATAGGATTTTGCCGGTTTGCCCATCCAGGGCGAGTAGCCTGGGATTTCCAGGAGGTTCCACACCCCGGCGTTTCAAAGACTCCAACTTGGCATTGCTCATGCGGTCCAGGCAAAAGACTTTTCCATCTGCCACGACGATGGCATTGTGGCGGAAATTGAATACGGCATCGCGGCTCCACAAAGGTTTCCCCGTACTGCGTTCGAAAACCGCCAATCTCCGACTCGCCGAGGCGTACCGGGCTGGGGTGAGGGAGGTTTCCCAAGGTTTGGTTTCTTTTGGCTCTACCTTCTTTTCCACCACGGGTGTATTCCCAGGACGCTTGGCCAATAAGTAGGGATCGAGACTGAAGTCGCTGCTGTTGCTTCCGCTGTTGTGCCCTTCAAGGGCGAGTACATTTTGCCCAGGGAGGAGCAGGCTCCGGAAGTCCTGGATTTTGAAGAATTCATGGGTTCCAGCTTCATGGCTGGCGATGCCCTCGGCCTTAGCACCAAAACCTTTGCGAACCCCGCCACGGGCAATTTCCTTTCCGTTGAGATAGGCGATGAAGGCGTCATCATAATTCACTGCCAAGGTGAGGTCCGTAGCGTCGATGGCATCTTTCCCGGAGAAGACATGGCGGATGTAAACCCGTAAGAAATTCCCTTTCATCCCTTTCAATTCCGTCTCGTCATCCCCATCCCCATATCCGAACCCAGCCGGGCCGGTTTTCCAGGAATTATCAGTTTTGAACCCCATCATGTTCCAACCCTTGACCGGATCCTTACCCGCAAGATAACTCCACTCGGCACCAGGCTTGATGACTGGAACCATGTCCTTGTGGTCAACTTTAGCCGGTTTGCGTTTGCCTTTGGGCATGTCCACTTTGACAGGGCTGGAAGTGGCCACCAGCAAATCTTCATGGACAGCGATAAATCCCCAGAATGGATCGGCATTCGTGGCATCGGGTTCGAGTTGGTACTTGCGGCGGGTTTCGCCTGTCCCTGGCTCCAACTCCAGGATATCCGGCCCGTAAACTACATAAACTGCATCCTCCATCGTGACGTAATTGCTCCCGATTTCACCTGCCCCGGCAAAGTGGGCAGTGGTGTCATAATACTTCCCCAAACCTGGTAAATCCCGCTCCCATAACACCCGGCCAGTATACACATCCACACAGCGTAACATGTTGGCACCTTCGATGACCAACCTGCCCCCAGCCACTTGCGGGGAAGGTCCATGACCATGGCGTGGCAACACCTTGTCATTTGGTGGCCCGCCAAACCAAAGCAAACCCAATGGGGCTTTCACCAGGGTATCATTGGAAACCACACTGTTGGAAGCATCGGCGTATTGATGGCTCCAATCCCCAGTGCCAGGCAATGCCCCTTCCCGTCGAAGGTAGGCCATCCCGGATTTCCAGCCTGATTCAAAACCTTCGGATTCCAAATCCCCGGCTTTCCCTTCTGAAGATTTCCATGCCTCTTCGCCTGTCGGCCAAAATGCAGTTCCCCCATAAGGTCGGAGGACATTCTTGACCGCCTCCAATGTCTTCCCTGGTTCCGCCCCCAAGCCTTCCTCAATAAAGACCAGGTTGGCAAGGTAGGGTGGGAAATGAAATTCCAGTGGGTCAGCAAAATGGGCAACTACACGACTCCCGTACAAACCGGCAGCACCCCACTTTTGGCGAAACTCGCTGACCTTTCGGGAGTCCGAATCTACGGCAATAATGTGAAGATTGGTACGGCGGGCCAATTCTTCGACCAAGTCGCCTGAGCCCAAACCCCAGGCCACCGCGTACCCGGAGGATGTTCCGGGACGGCCAAGGATGTCATCGGCCCACTTCGTAGCTGCACCCCCATTTGAGGTGAGGGACGCAGTTGCTGGAAGATTGAAAGTCTTCGGTTCCACCTTACCCTCGCCAAAACAGTATATCCTGGCATCCTCAGTCACGACAAACAGCCGTTCATCCCCGGCCACTATCGCCGCAGGTTCTCCATCCAGGCTGGCCGTCCACTCCAGCTTGGGTTTGCCCTTGTTTCCCTGAGCCTCCTGAATGTCGAAAGAGGCGACCTTACCACGGCTTCCCACAAAGGCTTTCCCACCAGCCATCGCCAGGACTTTCCAATCCCCGGCATCCAGCTTCCAGGAACCCGGTGCTTCGAGTACCCGTTTCCTGACGACCTTACCTCGGCGATCTTTGGACTCCTTTTCCACGAAATGGATCTCCGCCAGAGGCAACACCTCCTCTCCATCGATCAGAAGGCCTCCTCCCATGACATCCGCCCCATACGAGCCAACTTCTTTACCATCCTTGAGATCAAAGAGTCTATTGCCGACAGAATAGAACTTTTCGCCAGCAACAACATCCCATCCACCGGAACCTTTCCCACCAAAGTTGAAGTGCCGGACTTGGCCTGTTTGCCTATCCAAAACAGCAGGAAGGGAACGCCCACCGGGAACGATCAAATTGTCACCAGATACGGCTAGGTAGCCTTGCGGCACAATCGAACCAAAGGACGGAGCTCCGTGGGGATGTGTCATCCATTGTGAACCCGTCTCGCTATTCACCCATACCCGTTTCCCCGAATCTGCGTCCACCGCATGGATAAAGATCCCCATAAACGGCCAGATGCTAGCGGTGAAGTAAACCGTGCCATCGTCCACCACCAAGCCTCCCCGTGCTGGCCAGCTGGATACCAACCTACCATTCCCGATCGCCCGCCTGTCTGTGGGCCCGCCATTGTATTTCCACTGCAATTCCCCTGACTCCAGAGCCAGGCAATATAAGTACCCATCATCACTGCATAAATAAACTTTCCCCCCTTCGATTACCGGGGCAAACCGCACCGGACCATCTGTAAAAAACTGCCAAACCCTCTCCCCGGACGTCGTGTCATAGGCCGTAGCCGAGTCATTCACTGTCGATCCCACGACCATGAGCCCTCCACTGACTACGGGCTGCAAAACCGCATCAAACTGCAACTTGGTTTGGGAAGCCGGCCAAGCCGTGACCGGTTCTGGAAAATGCCGTACCCACTGCAAATGCAAGTTGCCGGGCAAGGCATCTGGGGAAGCATTGCCCCGGGACGCATCGTATCGCCACATTGGCCAATCCCCTGCGGATAGCGAAGCGATCGGCCCCAGAAGTAGAAGAAGAAAAATAAAGGCTGGCAGATGCATGGTGGGATCCTGGTCTTATACCGATTAGTAAATTGATTGAGCATATTCGGTCAACTCGGCGAGTTGACCCTACTATCTGATAAAAAGAAGGGTAGGGGCGTTTCGCCGAAACGACCGTCATCAGATAATACGCAAATATTTTCTGATTTGGTCTTACTCGGAAAGAATAGCAACGAAGAGCTTCTTTTCCGCTGGGTTGTTGAATTAATCAGAATATTCTTATCTTTGCCACAATGCTGAAGTTCGAATATCTGAGAGTTGGAGTACTGAATCATCTTCACCCACAAGCTGAATTGATTTCCATCATTCCCTTACTCCACTACTACAGAATAAGTAAGAAGGAGATTTCAGTCCTATCAAACTAATGAGAGATAACCCTGAACAATTAAGGGTGTAGCGGAAGCGAGGCACGAGCCTCCGACTAAGCCCATGGTTGAACAAGCCCGACCCGACCCTCTTTGCCGCTTTTCCCTCCACCCCTGACTGTTACAGGGATTTCCCCTTATGCGTTTTGTTTTTTCCGGGGGTGTTCCCAGGGGACTTTTGGCCTGGGATTAGCCTTTGTTCTGCTTGGGGCAGGATGTGTCCAGGGCACGGTTTCTGGTTTTGGCGGGTGAAACCCGTCTTCCGGAGCGTGGGAAATGGGTTGGTTCGGGGCTTATCCTTGGTGCCGGGGCATGGCGGTGCGGTGCCTTGGGCTGGACCAAGGCTTCCGGGTTTGTCTTCGGGAGGCAGGATCATGCGGCGGTGGCAGGCGGTGGAATCTTGGTGGGAGATTTCCGGATTCGGAGACGGAAGAAGGGGAGTAGACCTCCTACTTGTGCCCCAGAGCCATCACCTTACCGTCTGCAGTGGATACGTAGAGGGTTCCGTTTGCAGCAGCCATGCCATCCCAGATGATTGGGGGCAGGTCCCGTTCGGAGAGTTTCTTTCCGTCGGCGGCGGCGAATACCATAAGTCGGCCGTGGGTCCCGGCGACCAAGACCTTGTCTCCTGCCACAACCACGGCTCCGATGAAGGGAGCATTCAAGCCGCGGCCCCCGCCGTGAACCTGGTCCGGAGTCCATGAGTAGCCCCCGCCCCTGAGCCGAGGCTCGCTGTTGTCGGCCGGACCGAAGACCTCGGCGGCGGTCCAGGTAGCGTTGTTGGGATCCTCGTGGTTACGCAGAAGCCAATAGTCCGTCCGGCCGTGCTTTTTGGGGTGGCTTTCTTTGATCCGTGGGACTTTGTGGCGGTGGGTGTGCCAGTCGCCTCCGAATGACGCGATGCTTTCGGGCGTGAAGTCGACACGACTGAGACTGCGGAGGTCATCGCTGCTAGTAAAAATAGCCCCATCGCGAAAGGCCGCCAGTGGCCGCTTCTTTGTCAAGTAGCCAAGATGCCCCTTGAACACCCGCGGCCCGTAGGTCCATAGGCCCCGCGGTGCCATGACACCCGCTCCGCCAGTGCGACAGAAGTTGAAACCCTGATCCCAGTTGGCATCGACCTTGCCGGTGGCCGGGTCGATCTGCCAGCGTCCCATTGTGATGTAGTCAGGGGCACCCTCTTTAGGTCCGGCCTTCGCCTGAACGGGATTGGGTTGCCTTCGAGCTTCGCCCACCAGCAAGTCGAACATATCAACCTCCAAGCCCTGGCCTTTCTTACAACGTTCGTAGGTTTCCCCATTGATAGGCATGACCCACCGGACTGCCCCAGTAGCTGTGTCGAGGGCAAAAACCCGGATACTGCCGTAAGCCAAGGGATGCCGACCCGCAGCAACATAGGCGGTTTCCCCACTTACCAGCACGCTGCCCGCAGCAGGCCAAGGGGATTCCAAATGACCAAAGGCGACAATCCGTTCATCTTCCGGTGCTACGCGGAGACGCCACACTCGCTGGCCGTCTTTTGCACGCAAGGCATAGATGGTCCCGTTACGCGTACCAAACAGACATAGCCCCCGGGCAAGGGTCGGCGGAGTATCGACACGGCCATCAGCCGTGAAGTCCCAACGCATTCTGCCGGACTTGGCATCCATCGCAACCACACGGTGCCGGTCGGGCTGGGCGACCAGGACCAGTCCCTCCGCGGCAACTGGGGGAGTGATCGGGCCACGCACTCCGGGATTCCCTTTCCAATCATCCGCCAAAGGTCCCGCAGGCCAGTCGCCTAGCTCCGCAGTCCAAAGGGTCTCCAGTTCTGAAGGGAGGGTTGTTTCTGTTGAAGCGCTTCGCCAAAGGTCGGCACGGTAAGAGGGCCAACCGTGGCCATTCTCAGCCGAAGTCTGTGACACTTGTCCGAACGCGGGCCCACGTTCGACAACAAAGTCGGACAATTCGGGAACCTTCGCCGCAGGACCGGGCACCGACTGTGCTGGGGCCATGGCTACATAACTCTTGAGCATGGGATAACAGGTGCAATGCTTTGGTGCAATGTAGAGGAGGCCATTGGCTGGAACCCCTCCAACATCCAGGCTACAGCTATGCTTCGTAAGGGCAGTGGCGGTATTTTCCCCGGTACCAATGTTCGTCATGGAAAGACCCCGTAGGAAGAACCGCTCTGTTGCCACTGGTGGCGTACAATTGCTGAACGAACTGGTGTTGTGGGTAACCACCGTCTTGCCAGTTGCAGGGTCAAGCCCCAACCACTGGAATCGCCGCCTCTTTCGTTCATCATAATACGTGTTGCTGATCCAGATGAGTGAATCGACATGGAGTGCCCTGGCTTGGGAACGGTGGTTCATGCCGGGGACGAACTCCCGTTGCCAAAGGGGCTTGCCGGTGTTCGCAGCAAGGATCTGGATAGCATTGCCAGCCGGGTTATTCGTGAAACGGGAAAGTTCGCATACCACAAACCCACTGTGGACCGAGAGCCGCTTGCCCTTCGTCACCCAAGGGTGATCAGCCTCGGCCAATCCCCACAGTGGCTTGCCAGTGGAGAGATCCAGTTTGACAATGGTCCTCGGGGCAGGGGCTTCCCGGCGGCGGCGCAAGCTCAGGTGGTTGCCCGGCAAAAAGTCTTGTCCTCCCTCGTAGAAATATACGCCGCCATCGTCAGCAACCATACTAGTAACAGGAATGACCGCTTCGTGTGACCACCTCAGTTCACCACTCCCGGCGTCAATGGCCCGGACGGTCGACGTCTTGGCATCAGTTGTCACTAGGGTATCGTCGATGTGCAGGAACTCAATCGGCGTGCCCGCCTCGTGGTAGACCTTGATCGTTTCACCAGTATCAGGGTTCAGGGCCTGGAGTTTGCCTTTTTCGACAACGAAGAAACGTTCAGCCGACGCGACCGGCAACACGCTCCCGCGAACCCCATGCCATGAACTATCTATGCGAGAAGGCGGTGTCTCGAGTTTGCGATCCCATAAGAGAAGGCCGTTGAATGCATCGCGGGCCATAACGCCGTGATAGTAGAACCGCCCACCGGACGTGACGATGTTCGAGGCATGAACCAAAGGCCCTGCGAGCCAGCGGACACGTTGGGTCGGCCCGACTACTTGGTCTGCGGAAACCGGATTGCCGCCAGGTCCGTATCGCGAATGTGACCACTCGTCCATCTCCGCCGGCCAAGGCTTGCGGCTGAGGATCCAATCGCCACCCGCTTGAACCGTTTGCACACCCTCCATCCCGGCCTTCTTCAGCTCGGCTCCCGACACCCAATCCCCTTTTGAAAGCATGACCCCACCGGGACGCAGGACACGAATGGCTTCGGACAATGGCACTTCCCGGCCCTCTTCAATCAGCACGAGGTTGACCAGGTTCTCGGCATAGGGCAGCCGTTTACCCGAGGCCCATCGATTCACCGAAATCAACCCATAGAGACCAGTCGATCGGATCTCCTTGCGAGCACTCTCCACCTTGGCGGCGTCAGTGTCGAGGATCTCCACTAGAACCCGGCCCGTCCGACCCAATTCCGTGCTGACCGCCAAATCCTCCGAGCCGACCTGCACACACAAGCCGCCAGTCACGCCCTGCTGTTCACATAAGCTGACAATGGGGTTTCGGGGTTCCTGAGAGTGGCCAATTTGGGCAAAGGTGACCAAGGCAATGCTTAGAGTGAGAGGTAAGTATGTTTTATTCATTCCAGTGTTCCTCGATGATCTTTTGAATGTGCGGGTACTTCGCGGCCGTTTCCATTCGCATTTATCAATCCTGCCTTATTCGGAAAGGATTGCATCAAATAACTTCTTTTCCAGTTCGGACTCAGGGTTGATCAAAATATTCCTCTTTCCATCGATGCTGAATCCCGTGCCGGCGAGGAATGGGGCAAGGTCAATGGTGACACTATCCTCAACAAGGCGTTTGTAGAGCGGTTCCATGTCCTCCCCTGAGAATTTCCTGAGCCTGGCAAGGAAGTGTGACCGCTGCACGATACCCTCCAACGGCTTGTTGTCGAGGAGGTCGAGGAGCACATCGGTCAGGCCGTGTTTTCCATTGGTGGTGCGGCGCAATTCAATGTCCAACACCCAGGCGGCGATCATTCCCCTGCGGTAGGGCATGACCCGTGCATTTTTGGTGCGGATACACCACTCGTACTCACGGTGCCACTTCGAGAGCATGCCACTGAATTGTTTGCGGGAATGGAGCCCACTCGCAAGCAAACCACGGTAGGCAACATAATCGTTCAGCCCTTCCATGAACCAAGGGCCGAGGTCCGACCTCATCGCGTTTGGATACCAGTTGTGCAGATGTTCGTGGGCAAGCATCCCGAGAAATTCGAAATGCTCCCGCGGCCGCTGCGGCGTATGTAATGCCAGCACAGTGTCGTGTCCAGGCACCCGGCGGTTGAAACCGGGAACCCCTGGATCCTGCCCCTTGGGCAACAGGTGCAATGCGAGAAACTGGATAGGAGCCGGGTGGCTGCCGCCAAAGTAGTCCATCTGACCCCGGGCCATGCGTTTAAACTCCTCGACAAAGGCCTTGTCGTCCCAACTGCGCTCTCCCTGGATCGCGACGTAAAAGCGTGTGCTTGAGTCACTCCCACGGTGCCCCAGGTCAAATTGGTAGGTGGCGTAGTCTCCCGCACAAATCAAGGTTCCCATGAGATCCTGGATCCCGTCCAGCTTCCACTTTGCCCCAATCCCCCGGCTGGTTACGACCTTCCATCCATCTGGTGCGGTGACGTTCAGCCCGAAACTGGTAAACTCCTTGCCCTCGACCTTGGGGAGAAGGAAGATTGAATTACAAAACCCAGCAAAAAAGTCCTGGTTGACGACGGGTTTAAAACTGTCCTTAAACCCAGATTGGCGGATGGGAAAGTCATAACGGAAAACCGCCGCACCACCAGCCCCCTTGGCAAAGCGGATTTTCACCTTCTCCCGCATGCCCTTGCTCTCGAATCTGCGAATCTGTTGATCCCCATGCCCCCGGACAGTGAGGGTAATCTTCGCCAGGCTCTTTTCCGGTTGGATATCAATGCCATAAGTTAGCTCCAGGGGCGGATTGGGATTGGTTTCCCCTTTCACCTCCTCTTGGCCTGTGAGGCCGTGGATCAGCATCAAAACCAGGGAAAGAAAAAATATTCGGATTGTAGATCGCATGGATGTCATTCGGATAAAATCCTGACGCAATGAACAGCCGAGGACATCCCTAAACCGACCCTCCAGAGTGCGTCGGCCAGTGTGTACATGGGTGGCAACATCTTGAATGCCGATTTCGGGATGAGTGTTTTCTGACATAAAGTGCAACGTACGGGAAACTATCGGGACGGCCACCATTAGCATGTCCGTTGTATGGCGGGCAACCAATATCTTCTGAGGAATGAGGACGGGCCGGGATCATGGCATCTTGCCCCTTGCCCCGACGATGCATTGAATCCACTTGATATAGGGCTATGATTTGGCAACTTTGTTTGCTTATCCATCAAGGAGCCTGACGGTATCGACACTCACCTAAAAATCCCATGAAACAGCTATCCCCAGCCTACTTAATCTCTGCTACCATTCTCATTTTTCTAATGAGCCATGTCCGGGCTGAGACCCTCCCGCTCAAAGTCTTTGTCCTGGCCGGACAATCCAACATGCAAGGTGCGGGTGCGATCAAGGCAAACCCTCGATCCAAGAATGGCGGAATGGGAAGTCTCGAATACATCGTGGAGGCTCCGGCAACTGCCGAGCATTACCGACATCTGGTCGATAAAGATGGAAACTGGGTGGAGCGGAAAGATGTCTGGATTTGGTATCTTGACCGCAAGGGAAACCTCAAACCGGGTTTCGGTTCAAATCCCGGAGCCATCGGACCAGAACTGCAGTTCGGACACGTGGTTGGGGATTACTTTGAGAACCAGGTCCTGTTGATCAAATGTGCCTGGGGCGGCAAGAGCCTTGGGCGGGATTTTCGCCCTCCAGGAGCTGGTGGCGAAGTGGGCCACTACTACACAGAGACAATGAGGCTGGTAAAGGAGGTCCTCGCCAATATCCAGAATCACTTTCCGGAATATGATGGACGCGGCTATGAATTGGTCGGGTTCGGCTGGCACCAGGGTTGGAATGACCGGGTGAACCAGAGTTTTACGGAAGAATATGCAGAGAATCTCACCCACTTGGTTCGCGACCTTCGCAAGGAGCTGGGAGTCCAGAACCTGCCGTTTGTGATTGCTGAGACTGGCATGGGCGGAATGGAAGGTAAGCAAGGGCGGGCTGGCGATCTGATGGATGCCCAAAAAGCCGGAGTCATGCGGGAAGAATTCAAAGGAACAACGGCTTTCGTCAGTACACGGCCATTCTGGCGGACTGCGGAGGAATCCCCTTCTGGAGCAGGATACCACTGGAACAGCAACGCCGAGACTTACAGCCTCATCGGAGAAGGTATAGGACTGGAGATGGTCAAGTTGCTGGGTGAGCCAAACCGGGAGAAAGTCAGAACTGCAAACCAGAAGGTAAAGACCAAGGAGGAGAAAGCGGCAAATTGCCGGAAACTCATGAAGGAAAACCCGCTGGATTATGGCCTCCAGGCAACATGCCTCACCGAAATAGTCGAGTTGCTGGGAGCTAAGGCATTTGATGATGTCCTGGCCGGACTGAGGCATGAAAATGCTTGGGTGCGAAGAACATCGCGACAACTGGCGATAGGGATGCCGAATTCCGATACACTGAAGTGGGGTGATTATCTGAGTGAAGAAGACCCGCAACTTAGCCGGGAATTGATCCAGATTCTCAGGACTCAGAAAAACAGTGGCCCATTGCTCAGGCATTCGTTCAAAGGCGAAGATCTCCGAATATCAGCCCTGCGTGCCATCCATGACCTGAAAGACAACGCTACCTTTGAAATGGCGGCTTTGGCCACGAAGGATACCAATGCAAAGATCCGCAAAACGGCCTTTGCGGTACTCGTCAGTTCAGAG
>CAYSOI010000060.1:0-14459 GCA_964432425.1 uncultured Opitutales bacterium
GATATTCACCAAGCAGCGTAAAGCTATCCACATCCGTCGGCGTTTAAGGATCTCCAGACCCTCAATTAAGGTCTGGCAAGCACCATCATGTCTACAATTATCAAAAAACCGAAAAAAAGGGATGGATGAAAACCATCCCTTTGAGAATCATTTGTACATGGAAATATGTGCAATTTTTAGAAATCCTGGATGGAAATCGTCCCCAAGTTTTAGGAAGTCTTCAAATTACGCTCCAATGGGACAGGCTCTACCTGCGTTCGGTATCCAAGGCCAGTAGCAAGTCTTTGGCGGTTTGTCCCCAAACCGGAGGATTGGATCCTTCCGCCGCCAGCGTCAATGAATGGAGCGTATCGTCCCCTGTTAGGATGTTCAGTAGTTTCTCTGAAAAAGATCCCAGGTCGTCGCTCGCAAATGTTTCGATCCCTCCATGGTGGGTATTTTCCAGAACACTGGGGATGTCAGACGCCAGCACAGGGGTACCCATCCAGAGGGATTCCAGAACGGGGAGACCGCAACCTTCGGCGAAAGAGGGGAAGAGGCATAAGTCCACGTCTTGGTAGAGTTGGAGCAATTCAGGGGGGCTTTGGGGATTTGTGCCAAGTAACGGGAAGGCCACTGGATTGGGCTGTGGATGCGTTGCAGGATGGGTTTGCCGAAGTGGGGGTTAAGCCGGCGCAATGTCGAGATACAAGGGGATGCCTTGGTTGTAGGAGCTTTTCACAGGCTTCCAGGGCCAGGGTGTGGTTTTTTACGGGGTTCGAGGATGCCGACTGTCAGGAGGTTCCAGGGCGTGGAGTTTTGGAACTTTTTGTGTTCTGGGCCGGGCTGAGTTGGTAATGGAGGTCGCTGCCCAGTTGGAGGGCGTGGGTTTGTGACCTCCCCTGGATTCCCAGACCGTCCCAGTATTCCAGCCGTTCCTCCTGGCAGGACTGCGAAATGCTGAGGACGTGGGTGAAGTGTGTACCCAGCATTTTCATGTAGTCTGGGTGGCGGTAGACGCTTTGTGGCCAAGTGATTTCCGGATGTTTCCGGGAGATGGCGTCATAGAAGATGGCGGCTTTGGTGCCTTCATGGTTGTCCAACCAATCCAGGATGCCCTGGCGCTCTTCTTCACAGTAGACTTCCGGAGAGACAAAAAGGGGGGTGTCCCTGTGGGAAGCGTTTCCTTCCCGTTGAGGAGGGTGCGGGCTTTGTTGCACCATCTCAGGAGCAGTACATTGTACCCAAGCACCTCGACCTCCGTGCGGAGCCGGTTGGCCACTTGTTTCATGCCCGACGCGGGATACTTGCGGTTACCGGTCTTGGTCGCATCCCACAAGAGGATGGGGCATCCCTGGGACATCATTTCCATCTGAGGGAGTGTATCTTGGGGCACTCCCATGTTCAAGCGAGCTTTTGGATGCGGAAATGGATGAGCAGGGCATGGAGCAATTTCCCGGCAGGGCAGGAGAGGTGTTTGGAGAGGAAAGGGCCAAGGTAGGCCCAGGCATGGAGATGCTGGTCCCGGATGGATTGATTGGCCCGGATCTTGGCGCCCCAGCGTTCTTCCAAGATGTCAGCGTTGCGGTTGTTGCGGGTTTCCTATCAATGAGTACGACCGGTGTCGCAGGGTGAACCCCAGAGACGAGCCAGCCGATAATCCGATTGCCTTCCCTTCTCTCAATACGGCCAATGCCTCTGGAGAGATCATGAGTCGGGAGCAACTCCACCGTGTTCAGAAGTTCATTATAGTTTTCCAGTTGGAGTTGGGTTGTGCATTGCTCCGCCAGGCTCAATTGGGTGCCGCAATTCTTTACACGGATGACCAAACTTCCTTCGGAATCGATCTTTATCGGGCCATCGGGTAGGGGCAGTTGGAAACCATACATCCCGTCACCAATATCGGCTTCAGCCAAGTCCTCCCTATATCCATCTGCAAAGGCTTCGGACACGACTTCTCCATCCTGCAAAAGCTCGACTTCCCATCGCTCTTCAGGATGAAGGGGGTCCCATACCCAGCCCAGCAAATCTCCACCCTCGATTTTGTCTACATAGCCTTTGTGTTCTCTCTTCATTCTAGAATTTTCTTAACAATCATTCATGGCTCCTCTTGTATTTGGAAGACAGGGAATACTGCTCATGCTTGAATGGATGTAATGCTTGAGGGATAGGATAATTCGATAGGGGAGTACAGAGGAGTTGAGTGCCTATTCCGCCCTATAGAATAGACTCGCCCTTTCCTACATCCTTCCCATAACGCCTTTCTCTCCTGGCATTGATCAGGGAAGTCTTCATTTCCTATTTTGACCATGTTGAAATCTTCATCCATACTTTTGTCGTTATTCCTAGCTGTGAACTTAGGCTCGGCTCAACCTATTGCAGAGCAAAGTCGAGCGTTGGAGGTATATGGCAGTGACCTTTTTCAAGGCCAATTCAGTCGGGAAACCTTCACTGGATTCAACCCTGATTACCAGCTGTCCATTGGGGATCAGGTTCACCTGCAACTCTGGGGCACTCAGAAGTTTAGTGAGACTCTGACCATTGATACCCAGGGCAACCTATTCATCCCCGAGGTGGGGCCGTTGAAAGTTCAGGGGATGCGGAATGCGGATTTGATTCCGGCACTGAAACAGAAAGTGAGCGAAAAATTCCGCAACAACGTGGAGATCTACGCCAACCTGACTACCGCTCAGCCCGTTAAGGTCTTCGTGGGAGGAAATGTTCGCTACCCAGGACTCTATGCCGGACATGCGGCCGACAGCTTGCTCTATTTTTTGGATAGGGCAGGGGGAATTGAATCTCAAAGCGGCAGCTATCTTGACATTCAACACAAACGCAATGGAGAGGTACTTCGTGAGGTCAACCTGTATGACTTTCTTCTCAAAGGAGACCTTTCAACAAGACAATTTACAGACGGCGACACCCTCTTTGTGAACCGAAGAAAGCATGTCCTTGCGGTCAGTGGAGCTGTGCACCAGTCCTACCAATTCGAATTTTCGGAAAATCCGATACCGGGCAAACAACTCCTCGAAGTGGTCCACCCACTGCCCAATTCCACTCACATCCTGGTTCGCTCTGTAAAAGGCGGCCAAAGCGACAGCACTTATGTCGCCCTCAAGGACATTCCCCAGCATCAGTTCGCACCGGGGGATACCGTCACCTTCATCGCAGAAAGCCAGCCCAAGTCGATCGAGGTACAAATCGCAGGTGAACATTTGGGCGCCTCCCGTTTGATCCTGCCTTATCCCTCGACCCTTTCCGATGCCATCGAATTGCTGGAGCCCGGACCACTGGCCAACCAACCCTCCATTGCCATTTACCGTCAGTCTGTCGCTCAAAGGCAGCGGGCCATGTTGGCGCAGTCACTGGACAACCTTGAACGCAAGATTCTCACCGCCCGTTCGGCGACTGCTGAAGAAACAGAAATTCGTGCCAATGAAGCCGAAATGCTCCTCAAATTTATTGATCGTGCCCGAGACACTCAACCCAAGGGCCAGATCATATTGAGCGGTAAAGACGAGCAAACCCAAATCCATCTCGAAGATGGAGATACTCTGCACCTCCCCAAGCTCTCCAATCTCATTCTTGTGCACGGAGAAGTCCTTTATCCCAATGCCCAGGTACACAATTCCAGAATCTCCCTCCACTCCTACATTGAAAACGCCGGAGGCTTCTCCGATAACGCAGATACCAAAAACATTCTCATTGTGCACCCTGACGGAAGCATTGATTCCGCAGGCAATGGAAAAACCCGGTTTTCGAAACTTAACTTTGTTCAATCCAGAGTCCAAACTCTACAATCCAAAGCTCAGTCCCAAAAGACTGGAAGTCGAACAATGCTACAGCCCGGAGATGAAATTCTCGTCTTGCCCAAAGCGAATGTGAAATCCCTTCAGATTTCCAAAGATGTCACCCAAATCCTATACCAGATTGCCATCGCCGCCAAGGTCGTTCTCGACCTGTAACTCCTTTTCCTCCCCTGATGATACGGTTCCTCTTCGCTCTCCAGATCTCTACTATTTTCCCTGCTGTCCTGGTAGCTCAAATCTCCGTCGCAGACAAAATCTTTCCAGATTTTCTTCTATCTGCAGAGAAGACTCTGGAAAATGCGGAAGCCCTCAGCAAGTCACTCTTCTCTGAAGATCGAGCCCGTGAGAATCTGCGGCTTCGCAAAGCTCCCCGGCTTCCCAGTCTCCAATCCTTTGCTCAATATCATTATCAGACCGAACAATTTGACCAACCTACCGGGGATCAGGATTCTGAACGCTTTCTTTACGGCCTCACACTGCGCCAACCTCTCTATCACTGGGGCGCTCTCAAGGCCAATCATGAAGTCGGGCAAATCCTTCTGCAAACCGCTCAACAAAATACAGAAACCCTCCGTACTCTTCTCCGCAATGAACTCCAGCGACGAGCCCTTGGCTACTACATCGCCATTCGGGAAAACCAATTTGCTCAGACCAATCTACGGCACTACTCCCGACTTCTTGAACAAGCCGAATCCAGCAATGAGCAAGGCGTGATCAGTCTTACTGAATTGGAGACCGCCCGGCAAAATCACCGCAATTCCACTCAGCATCAGATCTCCACCTTAACCGCAAAACTCAGTATTCATCACCGTTTGCTGAAGGACTTTTCATTACCTGAGGAGCAACTGGACGAGATTCCGGAGGAATTACCCATGGACTTGCCCATCGACATTGAAACCTGGGAGCAACGTGTCCAGGATTTCACCACTTCCGGTTACCTGGACCATCCCGAGTACCAGGTCGTACTTTCCAACATCGAAGTTCAGGAAAAGCACATCGATATCGCCAAAGCGGGTAACCGCCCGCTGGTCGATCTTGTCGTGGGAGCCAATCAGGATGACACCACCTACATGCTCTCCCAACTTGATGACCGTTTTCGCCAGATCTATTATGCCGGCATTCGTGTGAACTGGCGCATCTTCGATGGGCATGCCACCCAAGCTCGTATCAACACTGCGGAAACCAACCTTGATCAAGCGAAGCAGCAAAAACAATACATTGCTCTGAAGCTGGCTCAGGATGCCCGGCAAAGTCTTCACGAAATCCAAAATGCGGAAGTGCGTCTTCGGCTTCTGGAGCAAACTCTGGAGACCCGAACCAAGCGGCATGAACAAACCAAAGCCAGCCATGAGAATGGGCAAGTGCCCGATACAGAGCTAGCCAACTCCGCCTTTGACCTGGCCTATCATCAACATCTTTATCATGTCGAATATGCCCGTGCCATCAGTCACCTTTTATACGCCGAGCTTCTGACTACCCTGAAAGTCAAACACCCCAAAAAAGTTCTTCATGAAAAGTAGCGTCAAAGCAATTCTCCTGCTGGTCGTCCTCGGCACCCTTGGGTACTTGGGGGTGAGGCATTTGGCCGCGCCGGAAGTCCTGCTGATTCCAGCAACAACAGAAACCGCCATTCATGCGGTCCCCGGTAATCTTCGGGTGATGCCCACAGAATGGAGTGTGCGGCTCCAAACCAATGGCACGGTCCAAACCATGGAGGCCAAAATTGGTGACAAGGTGGAGGACGGACAACTTCTTATGGAGTTGGATACTTCCGATATTGATATCGACCTGGAACTTGCCCGGAAAGCATTAGCCGTAGCAGAGAAAAAGCTGACCATTCCCAAGCAGAATGAACTGCAGTTGGAAATTGAAAAACTCAATCTGGATAAGCTCCGCAACTCCCTGAAACGTGGAGTTGCCTCCGAGATCGATGTCCAGCGTCAGGAAAAACGGGTCCATAACTACGAGGAACTTGCCCGGCTGGAAGCCTTAGGGTTGGAATTGGCAAAAGCTCAGGCGGAGAGCCATCTGGCCCGACTGGAGAAGAACTTGGAACGCAGCCACCTCGAAGCCCCGGTGAGCGGAACCATTACCCATGTCCGCCTTCTTAAAGGCTCCTATGCGTTGCACAATACGGAAGCCTTTCGCATTCAGGCTGATGCCAAGATCATTGAGGTGAAAATCAGTGAAGATGACTATCCCGGCATCCGAAAAGATCTGCAGGCAAAAGTGCGCCTCTACAGCTATGGCAACCAAATCTTTCATGGCAAAGTGACACAGATTTTACCCACCGCCGATGCTGCAACCCAGGAGTATACGATCTACTTGAGTCTCGATATGCAGGGAAAGCCTTTGATCTCAGGGATGAGCGGTGAAGCCAGCATCATTTTGGGGGAAGCTCCCAATGCGACCGTGATTCCGCGTCGAGCTCTGGTCGGCAGCCGCATCTATCTCGTGCAGGAGGATCAGGTCGTGATCCGGGAAGTCCAAGTGGGATTTCGAGGGCTTAACAAGGTCCAGATCCTTGAAGGAATTGAACCCGGAGAATCCGTAATCGTGGAAAATCAGGATATCCTGCAAGAGGGCATGCGGGTCAGGATCCGAAAATGAGTACCAATCTGACCATTGCCCTGCGCTTCTTGCTCTCGCGACGGAAGTCCATGCTGATGTCGCTTACAGGCATCACGTTCGGTGTCGCTTTTTTCATCCTCACCCAAGCTCAGACCAGCGGATTTGAAAGCTTTTTTATCCGAACCATCCTTGGCACCAATGGAGCCATCCGGGTCCGTGAACGCATACAGGATACACTTCGAAGCATGGAGCTTTCTACCACACCGGCTACCCCGCACCAAAGCTTCCGGATTTCACATCAGGAGGGAAAGCGCTATATTGGAGAAGTTGCTCAGCCTGCACAAATCACCCAGGCTATCGAAGAATTCTCCAACGTAAGGGCAACCTCACAGGTGCTCACTGGAAGCACTCAAATCAAGCTTCGTGGACAAACCCGGCCCGGCCAGATCTACGGCATAGAACTGGATGCTCACCTTGCTGTTTCTGACCTCGCCAACCAAGTACGTGAAGGCAATCTTCAGGACTTTCGAAAATCCCCCGGGAATCTGATGCTCAGCACTTATCTCGCGAATCGTTATGATCTCAGTCCAGGAGATAAAGTTACTCTGCAAACCGGGAAAACCAACCGCAAATTCAACATTGCTGCAATTTACGAGACGGGAGTTCGCGACATTGATAAAGTCCGCGTTTTTGTTCACTTGCGTACAGCCAGGTCGCTCTTGAACAAACCCTTTGGGGCCACCTTTATTCAAGTCGGGCTGCATGATCACCAAATGGCCCGAACTGATGCCCAGCACATCCAGGAAGTGACTCGTCACCATGCTTCCCCATGGCAGAAGCGGGAGAAAGTCTGGTTGGATGTCTTTCGGTTATTACGGGTTTCCTCGGCACTTACCGTTTCCATCCTCCTGCTTATTTCCGGGCTGGGGATGTTCAGCGTACTGGCCATCATCGTGATGGAAAAGACCCGTGAGATCGCCATCCTTCGATCCATGGGGTATCAACGCAGCGACATCTCCCGGATCTTCCTCTGGCAAGGCTTTATTGTCACTTCTGTTGGTACCTTACTCGGGTGGATCATCGGTTTCCTTCTCACCTATGGATTGACCAAAATCCCGATCCGCATACGAGGCATTTTTTCCACTGACCATATCGTCGTTCACTGGTCGATCTCCCACTACCTTCTTGCCGCTTCCATTGCCTATGCCTTGGTCATGCTGGCCAGTTATCTCCCTGCTCGGAGGGCGGCTTACCTTGAACCTGCCGACATCATTCGCAGTACTTCCGGATGACATCTTCCACTCCCATACTTCGATGCAAAAATCTCGAACGCTACCTCGGGGAAGGGGAGAAGCGTACACGCATCCTTCACGGCATTGATCTGGAGCTGGAGCCCGCCACCCTTTACGCGATTACCGGCCCCTCCGGATGTGGAAAGAGTACATTGCTGTACACCCTTGGACTTCTCGATCAGCAGGATGCCGGCGAGATCTGGATTCGGGATCGGAAAGTGAGCGCAGCAAATGATACCGAGCGTACCCGAATCCGAAACAGTACCATAGGATTTGTCTTTCAGTTTCACTTCCTCCTGAGTGAATTTACCGCATTGGAAAATATCCTTCTGCCCATGCGTAAATTGGGCAATCGACCGGAAAACGAGATGAAGAATTTTGCTCAGGAACTCCTCGCTCAAGTCGGCTTGGCTGACAAATCCCAACGCCTTGCCAACCAACTTTCCGGAGGGGAGCAACAACGTGTGGCCATCGCCCGGGCTCTTGCCAACCAGCCCTCCATCCTCCTAGCCGACGAACCTACAGGAAACCTCGATCAGCAAAACTCCACCAACGTCGTGGAACTCCTCGCCAAACTGGCCCACGAACAGGGGCAGACCATTCTCCTCGTCACCCACAATCCCGCCATCGCCCAAGCCTGTGACCAGCAGCTCCCCATGCTGGATGGAAGGTTTGTGAAAACTCTTCAGAGGAGTAGCTAAGCTTGGAGATCAGAATGTTTCTTTCGTCGGGAAGATTAACTCGACTGAAGGAAAATAGGTCTGATAACGAACCGTATCTCTGGTCAGTATGGGGATGCTCATAGACATAGCATGAGCCCCAATAAAAAAATCAGGCAGAGGAGAGTTCTTTTGGCCACCTCTGCATCTGTAGGTTTTGTAGGCTTGCGATGTCAGAAACAGGGATTGTTTGGTGAATTCCTGGTAATGCAGGCCAAGAATCAGCATGGTTTTCTCCACTTCTCCCGGAGACTTGGAGTGATAACAAAGTTCTGTAAAGATCATCGGGTTGATCACAAGAAGGTCCGGGTATCGCATCATTTGCTTCTTGGACCAATCTACCCAAATTTCATCTCCTTCAATGACGTCCAGAAGAACATTGGTGTCGACCAATACCGAGCCTTTTTCAATCATCCCCTCTAAGTTCTTTCATGATTTCGTCAGTGCTTTTCCCGTTGGCTCTATCTTTCCAAATGCCGGTTATCGATTCAAGCCGGGCACTCATTTCCTCTTCGCTACTTGGTGGTGAGTATACATCCTCCCACTCCACCCCTCTGGCCAGAATCTCCCTGGCTTCGGCTTCCATGGATCTCTGGTGTTGTGCCGCACGAATACGAAGCTTTTGCTTCACATCCGCGTCAAGATTCCGGATGGTTAATGTTGTGCTCATGATGACAGCAATGTAGTCAATGCATGCAATTCTGTCAAATTTGTGGTGGGGCTTTTATCCTGTTCTGGATTTCGTTACTTGAAATAGCCCAATTTTGACCAGAAAGGCTTTGTTCAAAATGGGTGATTGGCACTGGTTATCGCACCAGTTTGTAATTCAAACCAGAAAATTGACTGAAACCACCATCTGCGGTGACAAACAGTAGGCCTGTGGTCATTGCAAAAGCCGCGAGGTAGGAGTCCATCCAAAGTTTTGGGGAGGAAGTGCCTTTGGCAGAGATGGATTCCCAGGTTGCTCCTAAACTCTCAGGTTCCTCCATGAAGGAAATGCGACCGTCTTTTAGAAAAACATGATAATAATGCCAAGCCTCTGCGTTGGTTAGGGGCTTACATCCAAACCCCTTTGTAATGGCTTCTGTTGTCGCTAACCGTAGAAAACTTTTCTGGGTTTCTCGATTGAAGAAAACACTGTTTCTACTGGAAAAGGAATTCAGTGCAGTAACTGCAGGTTGATGGAATGGGTGATGATCAAAAAGCAGAAAGATCCAAATATTTGTATCGAACAATGCGGCCATTAGTTTTGGGTTTCCTGCTGAAATAAAGTTTCCTTCATCCAATCACAGCATTCCTGAGCGTCCATTTTACGAACTAGGATGTCACCATCGGCCTCAGGGGTTATTAAGGGAAATTGTATTTGGGGTTGTGCGTTCATTTCCTTTTTCTCTGATTCCAGATGAACCAATCCTTCTCGCAATAACTCCGTCATCAAATCTTTGAGTTTGCGATCATTTTGGGCAGCCAACACTTTGATTTCTCTCATCAACTCATCTGGTAAATCCAACGTCGTTTTCATTTTGTCAGAAAACCAGAAAACCAGAATTCTGTCAATATTCCTGCCTTCTTTATGAAACTGTCTCCAGATAATCCTCTTCGCCGTCCAGGGTATCGCTTCTTCATGTTGTTTGAAGTGGCTACCTCAATGGGGGGAGGGTTTCATTTTGTGGCCAGTCATTGGATTTTGTATCAGGATCAGGAGTCACCGGCATCTACGGCCTGGTTGGTGTTGTGCTACATGGTGCCGTTGTTGTTGGTGAATCCCATTTGTGGTGTTTTTACTGACCGGTATAACCGACGAAAGCTGTTAATGCTGTCGACAGGGTATCAATTCTTCCTGGATCTGGTGCTGATTGGAATCATGATTTCGGGCCATTTCAAAGCGACCCATCTTTATGTGTATGCTCCTTTGATGTCTGTCGGGAATGCACTGTTCTGGACGACGCTTCCGGCCTTTCTACGTGAGCATTTACGAAAGGAGGAACTCTTGCATGCCAACAGCATCAATACTTCCTTGATGCAGGGCGGTTATCTTGTGGGAGCCGGGTTGGCGGGAATTCTGTATCCCTGGTTGGGGCCAATTGGGTCTTTTGCTGTGGATGCGGCGGGGTTTGGAGTTGGTTTTCTGGGGTGGTCCTACATTCATCGATGGTTCAAGGACCGGACTCGTGTCCATCCGTCTCATCATTCCCCTCACTTTATTCGGGAATTTGGAGAGGGCTTGGTCTATGTGCGTAACAATGCTCCCCTGTTTCTTCTGGCTCTTTTTTGTCTGGTTCCAAGATTTGCCGCTACGGCGATCAACGTCTTGCTGGCAGGGTTCTGCACAGATTCCCTTCAGGAGGGGCCGGAGAGTTTTGGCATTCTGGATATGGCCTATGGCATAGGAGCCATGATTTGCGGGATGGCGTTACCTGCCTTTCTCTCCAGGTCAGGTTTGAAATCATTCTATCCCTCCCTGGCAATCCTGTTGGCTGCGGTCACCATGTTCTATCTGGCGGGAGCAAAGAATCTGCCATTGTCTGTACTGTATCTGGCTTTATTTGGGTTTTTTGCCCATGTTGCCGGAATAATTACGTCCACCACTCTGCAGAAGGGCTGCGAAGAGCACATTATTGGGCGGATTACCAGCTTGGTCAGTATTGCGAACTTCTGCCTAGCTCCCATTCTGGTATGGTCCTTGGGGCAATATGCAGATAAGGAGGAGGGGCGTATTGTGTTTTCCGATCCAATCCGGGATGGCTTCGTCGTTGTCGCCATTTTCTATCTGGTGTTGGCAGCCCTTAGTTTGTTGTGTGTCTATCCATACCTGAAGAAACAGGCCTTACTTGAAGCCACAAGCCCATCTAAAGAGGCATAATTAGTGTGGTTGCTGTTTTGACATGCAGGATGCTTTCAACATGTTGGAAACTTGATGATCAACCCGTTTTACCAACGTGCCCGAAAATGCACGGCTACCGCTCTCCGCCTGAAATACTCTGCGTACTACGACAGTTTTGACAAACAGGCCGGGAGTCGTGTGTGGCAGGATGGGAAGGAGATGATCATGCTCTCCAGCAATGATTACCTGGGGTTGACGCATCATCCCCGAGTTGTGGAAGCGGCTCAGAAGGCATTGGAGCAATGGGGTGCCAGCAGTACGGGGGCTCGACTGGCCAATGGGTCAAGAAGTTACCATGAAGCTCTGGAGGAAAAATTGGCAGATTTTCTGGGAGTGGAAGCCTGTCATATCACCATCTCCGGCTACACGGGCTGCATGTCGGCAATATGTGGATTTGCTCAGCGGGGTGACTTAGTGTTGGCGGACAAGAATATCCATTCTTCCCTCTGGTCCGGGATTGCCTTGTCCGGGGCGAAGTTGGAACGATTCAGTCACAACAATCCTGCTGACCTTGAGGAGGCCCTGGCTCATGAGAGTAAGGACATTGCGAAGATGTTGGTGATCGAAGGCATTTACTCCATGGAGGGGCACATTTGCCCGTTGCCTGATTTCCTGGAGGTGGCTCGGAAACACAACTGTTTCACCGTTCTCGATGACGCTCATGGGCTGGGTGTGCTTGGAATAGAAGGTCGCGGAACAGCATCACATTTTGGTCTTTCTTCCAAGTCCCTTGATATCACTTGCGGGAGTTTTTCCAAGTCTCTGGCCAGCACGGGAGGCTTCATTGCCGGAGATCAGTATTTGATTGAGTACATGAAGTCACATGCAAGACCGGCCATTTTCAGTGCCGCGTTGTCACCCGCCCAGGTTGCTGCGGCCAGTACCGCTCTGGATATCTTGCAGGAGGAACCGGAGCACTTGCAGAAGCTCTGGGAGAATGTGGACAGGTATAATGCCATCCTCCAAGACTTGAAGCTCGATACCTGGGAGAGTCAGACGCCGGCCATTCCGATAGTGCTGGGGTCCAAAGACCGTGCCTATTTCTTTTGGAAGGCTCTGAAGGAGAAGGGGATTTTTACCATTATTTCCGTGGCTCCCGGTGTGCCACCTGGCAAGGACTTGATTCGGACGGCGATTTCCGCCCGCCACACCGATGAGGACTTTGAGAAGATTGAGGAAGCTCTTCGGTATGCCTCCAAAAAGATTTAGGAGCACTGCGTACTCTCAGTCCTCCAATTCTGGAATCATGGAGCGAAGTTGACTGGCGGTATCCCGCCAGATGGGAAGTTGGGCCTGTTGTGCTTGTTCGGTCATGGCTTCAAGTCTGGCTGGATTTTTGAGGAGATTTCTGAGCTTTTCTTCAAAATCTTTGGCATGGTTCCCTTCAAATATTTGAACCGCTCTGTTATTGGAGTTTTCGAGAACGCTGGGGATGTTGGAGGCCAGCACGGGAGTGCCCATCCAGAGTGATTCCAGCACGGGGAGGCCACAACCTTCTGCCAGGGATGGGAATAGGCAGAGATGGGAGGTTCGATAAAGTTTCAGAACGAAGTTTTTATCTGGAGATTTGTGCCAGGTGATGGGGAGTCCCTTTCTCTGTGCTTCCGTGATTCGATCATAAATCGGGTCTCCAAAATGTGGATTTAACCGCCCGGCAATATGAAGATGGAGATCCATTCCTTCGGCATGCAGCTTTTCACAAGCTTCTATGGCGAGGATGTGGTTCTTTCTGGGTTCGAGGATGCCGACCATCAGGAGTTGCCATGGAGGTTTTACATCCTTGTCGCTGCTGTTATGCCTTAATTGAAAATGCAGGTCCGCCCCAAGTTGAAGGGGGCGGGTGGCGGGGCGGTCTTTGAGCTCCAACCAATCCCAGTAATGGTGTAATTCGTCCTGACTGGCTTTGGAGATGGAGAGCACTTGATCAAAATGTGTACCCAGCATTTTCATATACTCCGGATGACGGGCCACACTTTGGGGCCATGTGATTTCTGGAAACCTCAGTGGTATGGCGTCATAGAAGATCGCAAACTTGGGCCCCTCATACCGTTTAAGCCAGTCAAGGATACCTTGTCTTCCGGACTCACTGAAAATCTCCGGAGTAATGAGAGGAGCTTCCTCCAGAATGGGCATTTTGGTTTTGGAATCAAAAAAGTGACGTGCCCGTTTGTGCCAATACACCTGCCTGATATTCCAACAGGTTGCTTCCAGCTCAGCAAAGAGCCGGTTGGCAACTTGTTTCATCCCGGAGGCAGGGTATCGGGGATTGCCGGTTTTGGTCGCATCCCAATAGATTTTCTTATGTGATTCCTGTGACACTGAAATTTAGAAATGGCAGAATGGGCCAAAGCATCTAATGGAGGCGTTTGAGTCGGAAATGAATGAGCAGGGCTTCCATGAGTTTATCAAAGTTGCAGGACCAGGGCCTGATCAGGAAGCGCCAAAGGTAGGTCAATGCATGGAGATGCTGGTCCCGTATGGATTGATTGGAGCGGATGGAATCTCCCCATCTATCGTCCAGGATTCGGGCATTGCGTTGATTGTGGTTTTTGCGTCCCTCCGTCGCTCCTTTCACATGGATAACGACGCTGTCATGAACCACAAAGTTTCGATAGCCAGCTTTTGTCATTCGCAGGCATAAATCCACATCTTCGCATCCGTTCAGAAAGATCTCATCGAAGCCGCCCAATTCCAGAAACCTCTCTCTTTTGCAGACACAACAGGCTGCGGTAACGGCACTCCATTCTTTCACTTCATTCTGAAAGGGGCGATGGAGGAAGTGCTGGCCAAAGTGTCTTGGGTTGCCCGCCGGGCCAAAGACCACTCCCATGTGATCATATTGTTTGTTGTGATACCGCTTTTGTACATTCCCGACCATCCCCGCATCCGGGTGGTCTTCAAACACCTGGAGCATCGGAGCCAACCAATCTCCCTGAACGAAGACATCATTGTTCAGGAGACATAAAAAGGGAGCGGATGCATGCTTGGCGGCGAGGTTGTTATTGTGGGCAAAGCCACGCCTTTTGGTGTTGTGAAGGATTTGGTGTGGGGAAGGTAAGAGCTCTTTGAGATGCTTCCGGGTCGCCTCCGAACTGTCATCGTCCACCAAAATGATTTCGTAAGGAAGGATTGAGTCGAGAGTGCTTCGGATCTCATGCAGGCAGCGTTTCGTGATCTCCAGTTGCTCATAGGCGGAGATGAGAAT
>CAYSOI010000061.1:0-11970 GCA_964432425.1 uncultured Opitutales bacterium
ACGTTTGAGCTTGAATCGGCAGGTTCCGAGGCTGGCTGCCGGGGTGTAACGAAGGCCACGGATCGTTTGCTGAGACTCTTCCGCCAGGTCGATCAGATCTTCCTTGAGGATACCAAGAACTCCATTGAGTCCGCCGTAGATTTCTTCGATGCATTCGTGTTCAAGAGCTTCCTGAACAACTCCGGCAACGCTGGCATTGATGACAGATGTGGGGCCGCCGGATTGGGCGACCAAGCAATTTCCTACTAGTTCTTCAGCCATGGTTTTTTGTAATAATTATGTTAAAGGGTGGGAAGGGTGTATATTTGCAAAGACAGACTGCAACCCCAAACCTGCCCCCGTGTAAAAAAATGCAATTCAGCGACTTCAAAGCAGCGGGGTCGGTTCATAATTGGTGACATCTGGATATTTTTGCACGAATTCGGCGACAATTTTCCCGAATTCCTCAACTTGAGTTTGGGCATTTCCCAGCAGGGCAGCGGCATTTTCGGTGATACTCTGAATGGTATCTCTGGGAAGCCCCAGTCTTTCATCACCAGCCAGTCGATCCACGAGATCATTGGTGGCAATTTTTCCGTTTCGCAAGTCCTTCACGGTTGCCACGGCATGTTCCTTGATGGCTTGGTGAGCAGCTTCACGGCCGACTCCGGCTTTCACTGCTTCCATGAGAATCGTGGTGGTGGAAAGAAAGGGAAAGTAGCGACGATTTTCCGCTTCGACCACAGCCGGATAAGCGTCCATCTGGTTTAACACGGTGATAAAGGTTTCCAATAATCCATCCGTGGCAAAGAAGGAGTCGGGCAAGACGGCTCGACGCACAACGGAGCAGGAAACATCGCCTTCATTCCATTGGTCTCCGGCAAGAGAACTGGCCATGGTGACATGCCCGCGAAGTATGGAATGGAAGCCGTTGATGCGTTCGCAACTGCGGCTGTTCATTTTGTGAGGCATGGCAGAGGACCCCACCTGACCCTTGGCAAAGCCTTCGGAGGCCAGTTCATGTCCGGCCATCAGCCGCAAGGTCCGGGCAAAACTTGAAGGTCCGCTGGCCACTTGGAACAAGGCGGAAACCGTTTCGTAATCCAGGCTTCGCGGGTACACCTGACCCACTGCAGTAAAGGCTTCCGGCAGTCCCAGATATTCTCTCATTTGTTGATCGAAGGCTTCGATTTTGGCGGCATCCCCAGCCAGTAATGTGGCCAGATCCAATTGAGTCCCCACAGCTCCCTTGATGCCACGAACCGGATACGACTGCACATGTTTTTCCAACACCTGACAACCACGGAGCAATTCCTGCCCGAACATGGCCAAACGTTTGCCAAAAGTGGTCGGTTGGGCCGCAACATTATGGGTCCGGCCAGTGAGCACCAGATCTTTATATTCTTCGGCTTTTTCAGAAATTTGATGGAGGGCGGCTGCGGATTTGGCCATCAAAATTTCCAGCGAACGATAGACCTGCAGCTGCTCGACATTTTCCGTGAGGTCGCGGCTGGTCATCCCTTTGTGCACCTGCTCAAAACCCGCCAAATCATTGAACTCCTCAATCCGGGACTTCACATCATGCCGAGTCACTTTTTCCCGGGCGGTGATGGAGTCCAGATTCACCTGGTCCCGTACATTCTCGTAGGCTTCAATCGCTCCCTCGGGAATTTCAATTCCCAGATTTTTCTGCGTTTTCAGGACGGCGATCCAGAGATCCCGCTCCATCTTCACTTTTCCGGCCGGTGACCAGATTTCGCAAATCTCCGCAGTTGCGTAGCGTTCAGCCAATACATTTGAAACAGTTGCTTTTCCTTCGCTCATAAAAATTCGGAAAAGCTATGAAGACATCTCCAGAAAGAGACAAGGCGACAATCCACGCCGCCAACAATCTTCTGAATTAACCCAGGCAACGCAGCACCAGATTCCGCATCACTTCCCGGTGCGAATTCGCATTGTTCACCAACTCCAGAAAGGTCCCGACAAATTCGATTTGAAAATCCACCAACTGCCGCAACTTCAAACCATCCGCCTGTTGAGCAATCTTGCCAAGATACCATGGATTTTGCGTAAAAACGTTCAGCCCACTCTTCACCTTCGAGCCTCCGTAATGCTGCAAATATTTGTCGGCCGCTCTCTGAAGCTCATTTTTATCTACGCCCCGGTAGCCAAGACGAATCTCTCCGCCATCCAACAAAGTCCGGGCCTGAATCAATACCCGATTGCGACTTTGAAAACTGGCCAGAAGAGGTCGGGCTTCCGTATTTAAAAAGAAATACCGATCCAGAGAATCCAGAGTCCCCTGCAAATCCTGGCTGAAAAACAAATCGGTCGATTCAAAGAAATCTCCTTCCATCGGGTCCGGGACCATTTCCTTCACATGAGATTCTTCAATTCGGGCATGGTCCCCTTCCCTCGCATAAGTGGCCAACTTCACCGCTTCGGAAACTCCCAATCTTGCATTCCCAGCCACCTTCTCCGCCAACAGCATCAAAGCCTCCTGCGAAATCTCGGCTCCCATGGGCTCCAATTCTCTTTTAATATGGGCTCCCAGATCCTGTGCACTGCCACCCTTCAAAAATTGAAATTTACTGTTCTTCTCCAGCCATTTGAAAAAAGAACGCCGCCGATCCACGGGAGAAGCCGTAATCAAGACATTCACGCTCTCGGGATCCATCTTTTCCAGAAATTCCTTTAACCGCTCCAACTCATTGACCGTATCCTTGGCGGACCCGACTTTTCCATCCCCCAGAAACGTCACATCTTTCAGCCAAACCGTCTTTTTCTCACCAAAAAGCGAGAGCGTCTGAGCCCCGGCCAAAAAAGAGGAAATCACCTGGACCACTTCATCCGCTTTGCCAGCCCGGCCATCAATGACTTCCTTGGACAAATCATCTTCCACCCCCTCCGTGAGTTCTGCGAAAACCCGTTTCCCTTCATTGGAAACCAGAAAATCGTCCTCTCCACAAATGAATGTAAAGCCTTTGCTCAACGCAACACCTCGTTAAATGCCAGCTCCCATCGAATAAATCACCGTGGAAAACGCCTCCTCCAACTGGTACTTCACCAATTTGCGGCGGAGCCAATCGATCGAGATATTGACCGCACGTTCCCGCACTACATTTCGATCTCCGGAAATCTGCACCCGGTGAGACCAGGCCCCAATGGGAGAATGCAAACCAAAGTACACCGTTCCGACCGGATCTTCCAGCGTTCCGCCTCCCGGCCCGGCATAGCCCGTCGTGCTCAATCCATAATCGGCAGAAAATTTCTCGGCAATCCCCGTCGCCATGGCCACCGCAGTCTCCGCACTCACCGCACCATGCTGCTGAATAATGATTTCGGGTACTTCCAAATGCTCAATTTTTACATCCTGATGATAGGCCACGACCCCACCCTGAAAAACATCTGAAGCTCCCGGCACGTCCGTAAATGTACTGCCCAGCAAACCACCTGTGCAGGATTCCGCCACCGCAAGACTCCTGGATTGTGCACGAAGAAATGCCAGGACAATTTCCTCGGTCGAGTCCTTCCCGAAGCAAACAAAGTCATCCCCCAGATACTCCATGCACTGCTCCCCGATTTGGCTGATCTCTCCGATGGAAAGCGCAGACTGTTCTTCCGCAGAAAAACGCACATCCACTCCCCCTCCATGAGCACAGTAGGCGACTTTCACCCCCTGATAACTTTTTAGAAAAGTCCGCAATCGGGTCTCCAGCATGGACTCTGGAACCCCAAAAGTACGAAGCTGCAAATACTGCTCCTCACTGCTGAGCATGCCCTCCTCCTGAAGCCGCGGCAACACCTGCTCCTCAAACATCGGCTCCAGCTCAGAACGTGGCCCCGGCAACATCACCAGCACCTTCCCGCCCTTGACCAAAAGGATTCCCGGTGCTGTACCATGTTTGTTCACTAACACCTCTGCACCTTCCGGCACGTAGCACTGACGCAAATTGTTCGCACCCAACGTCCGCCCCAATCGGGCAAACCGCTCCTCCAGCTCCACCTGTACCGACTCCACAAATTCCAACTTCAATCCCAATGCTTCGGAAATGACCTCTCTTGACAAATCATCGACCGTCGGTCCAAGACCCCCCGTAGTGATCACCACATCCGAGGCTTCCCAGCTTTCCAAAAACTTTTCTTTGATCTCGGCAGCATCATCTTGCAGCACAACATTTCGGTGGATCGCTCCACCATGTCTTGCCAATTCTCGTCCTAAATACGTCAAATGGCCATTCTGCCGTAGGCCTAACAGCAGTTCATCGCCTATATTCAAAACATCGACTCGTACGGTCTTACTCATAAATGCAACAATTTCTGGCTAAACTCTCAAATATTCAAACAAAACTGAAAATTTAGGACCCGCAACATGACGACACCCAAAGACGAATTAAAGGAAAAAGTCCGCCGCCTTCCAAACACACCTGGTGTTTACCTCATGAAAGACCGCCTCGGACAAATCCTCTACGTAGGCAAAGCCAAGAACCTCAAGCGCCGCGTTTCCTCTTATTTTCAACCCTCCAGAAAATTTTCCCATCAGCAGCCCAAAGTGAATGCCATGATCGAGCTGATCCGGGATTTCGAGACCCATGTCGTCCGGTCCGATGCGGAAGCCCTCCTGCTCGAAAGCAAACTCATCAAGCAGCACAAACCCCGCTACAACACTATGCTCACCGACGACAAACGCTTCCTCATGATTCGCGTCGACCTGCACAATCCCATCCCCAAATTCCAACTCGTCCGAACCAAAAAAGATACAAAATCTCGCTACTACGGCCCCTTCCCCTATTCCAAACTCGTCCGGGCCACCTACCGGGAAATGCAGCAAAAGTTTGGCATTTTATTAAACAATGCCACGCCCTCCCCGATTCGCAACGACGGCACTTTTCAACTTTATCAGGATGCCAGAGCAGAAATTTATGGCCACCCCAACGAAATTACACCGGAACAATATTTGGAAAGAGTCGAAAACGCCTGCCAATTTCTCGAAGGCAAATCCAAAGAATGGCTTCAGGAAATCGAAGAGGCCATGCAAACCGCTTCGCAAAATCTACAATTCGAAAAAGCCGCCGAACTTCGGGATCTCTCCAAAGCCCTTCGCGAAACCCTCTCCCCCAATCGTAAATTCCGACACGACCTTCGCATGGACCCGGACCCCATGGTCCCCGTCCACAAACTTCAGGAAACACTCCAACTCGAAGACTTACCCGACCACATCGAATGCTTCGACATCTCCCACATCTCCGGCTCCTTCTGCGTCGCCTCCATGGTACATTTTCACAACGGCAAACCCGACAAAAACCAATACCGCCGCTTCAAAATCAAAACCTTCATTGGAAATGATGACTTTCGAGCGATGAACGAAGTGGTCGGACGTCGCTACCTACGCCTCCACAACGAAAACAAACCCTTCCCAAAATTACTCCTCATTGACGGCGGAAAAGGTCAGGTCAACGCAGCCCTGGCTGCCTTCGAAATGAACCAACTCCCCCCGCCCCCCATCATCGGCCTCGCCAAAAGAGAAGAAACCATCGTCTACCCCGAACAACAACCAGACCTGCATCTGACAAGGACACATCCCGCCCTCCGCCTTCTCCAACGCATTCGCGACGAAGCCCACCGCTTTGCCAACAACTTCAACGCCGAACTCCGAAGCAAAGCCATCCGAACCTCCATCCTGGATGAAGTCCCCGGCATCGGCCCAAGTCGAAAACAAAAACTCCTCGAACACTTCAACTCCCTGCCCCAACTGAAGAAAGCCTCCGTAGAGCAACTCCAAAGCATTCCCGGCATCGGCCAAAAATTCGCCGAAACCCTGCACTCCTATCTACAGAACAGCTAGCCCCAAGCAGCCCCTCCCCAAACCCACTCCGGCCCCCCCGCTCCGGCCGCCCTCACTCCGTCCGTGTCAGTCCGTGTGTCCACGTTCGTCCGTGCCTGTCCATGCCTGTCCATGCCTGTCCATGTTCTTCCTCCCCCACTCCACACCCACTCCACATTAGCTCACCTAAATCCGTTAGTAGCTACGTTAATCCCTAAATTTTTTATCATTTTTTTATTGAATGCATTCCTTATATAAAGTTACGTTACCTGCGTAACTTTATTATATAGAAACTCATGCACTCACAAAAGCGATCCCAAGACAAAGATAATCCTCATAATTCAGGATTTTTAGAACCCTCAACCATGCTACGCCTCATGAAATCCCAACACCGCATGGACGACAAACTCACCCAAATCTATCATGCCCATAACAGTATGATTTCAGAGCAAAGTAGAACGATCATTAGTACATGGACTAAACCACAAATTAGTGTACCGGAAAAGGTCAGTGGGCTGATCCGCCAGTTAAAAATTTTCCGAAAATAGAAACTCACTTCCCACAAATTGCTCCTCAATACAGGGCGCGGCAGAATTGCTGCGCCCTCTTTATGTCATTAGGAGCACGAATCCAACCTATTGCGGAAAAAAGATAGACGAAATATTTCCCCTTGTTGCTTGTCAGACTTCCCTGCACTCCCATGCTGTGCATGACCGAATGAGACCACCGGAAATCAGCATACAGGTCGAAAAGCTCTCGAAGTCCTACGGCCCCATTACTGCGATTGATGACATCAGCTTTGAAATACAAAAAGGTGAAGTCATCGGCTTGCTGGGCCCCAATGGTGCGGGAAAAAGCACAACCATGCGAATCCTTTGCGGGCTGGTACAGGCGACTTCCGGCAGTGCCTACATAGGAGGAGTTTCGGTCGTGGAAAAACCCGATGCGGTCAAACGCCTAGTGGGCTACATGCCGGAAAATAATCCCCTACCAGAAGAACTTCGCGTGATCGAATACCTACGGTATCGTGCCAAGTTGAAGAAAATCCCCGCCCACGAAATCAACAACCGGGTTGAAGAAGTGCTGGAAACCTGCGACCTGCACCACAAAGCCCGCCGCCGGATCATTCGTTCCCTCTCCAAAGGTTTCCGCCAAAGAGTCGGTATTGCTGATACTCTGCTGACCCATCCTGAAATCGTGATCATGGATGAACCCACCATCGGCCTCGACCCACACCAGACCAAAATCATTCGCGACCTCATCAACAGCCGCCGGGGCCGAATGACCTTCATTCTCTCCAGCCACATTCTGCCCGAAGTCGAACTACTCTGTGACCGCATTTTGATCATCAACCAAGGCCGAATTGTCGCACAAGGCAAGTCCTCGGACCTCCGCCACGAATATGTACCCGGAAACACCTGGCGAATCACCACCAAAGGCAACAACCAGAATATCCCGCAGGAACTGCGCAAACTCGACCCTGATATTGAACTGCCGCCTGAAACCGACGAGGCCCTCCCTGACACCTTTACCTTCAAAACTCACAACATGGGCATCTGTGGCGAACAATTGATCCAGCACCTGCAAAATCATACCGAGGCAACCCTTTGTGAACTTGCCCACATTGAGCCCAGCCTGGAAGAAATCTTCCTCGCCGCAACCAAACGAAGCTGGGAAGCCACCCTGACCCGTAAACCCGCAGCCACCCCGGAAACCTGAGTCTCACCCATCGAATTTCCAATCTGTCCACTCCCCTCATGAAAAACCTTGGAGCCATCCTTCGGCACGAAATCTTTCTCCTGCTGATTTCTCCGGCCACCTACGTCGCCGGCTTCCTGTTTTTGTTGCTCATGTGGTTGCTCTACACACAGATTCTCCTGGACCTGCCCAGTGAAGATCTCCCAACCACATCCATGTTTCAGCTTTTCTGGCTCCCGGTCCTCTTCATGATTCCCTTATTGACGATGAAGACTCTGGCCGAGGAACGTCGCCAAGGCACCCTAGAAACCCTTTTGACCACCCCCACCTCCACTACCACCATCGTGGTTGGGAAATTTGCGGCAGCTTATCTGGTGTACATGATTCTTTGGCTTCTGGCGTTGACCTATCCTCTGCTCACCCAGTTTGAAGTGCCCAAAGGCCGGGCCAACTTCAGCCAACTGGATATAGCCCCCCTTCTTGGCGGATACCTCTTCATCGCCATATCCGGAACCATGCACATCGCAGCCGGCATCTTTGCCAGCAGCCTGACCCGCAGCCAACTGGTCGCCGGACTCCTCAGCTTTGCCATTTTGTTCATTCTCATCCTCGGTGAACGCATTCTCTTTTCCAACGCCGACCTCCCACAGGGGCTTTCTGAAAACTGGCGGCCCACTTTTGACTACGTCCGCACTTTCCGACATCTGGAAGATTTCAGTCGCGGCATTCTGGACACACGCCCCTTCACTCTCTACCTTACCAGCACCTGTGCCTTTCTAGGGATCGCAGTCATTGTGATTGAGCAAAAAACCAGCCGATGAGCCTCCACACTCCAGACTTTCGCAAAACCAGGAGGCTGAATAACGCCAACACCGTTCTTCAGCTGATTCTCCTCATCGTCATATTTTTACAGGTCAACTACCTGGGCACAAAATTCTATCACCGCACCGACCTCACTCCTGAGGACATTCATTCCCTATCCCTGGAAACGCAGGCCTATCTCCGCAAAATTGACACCAAAAATCCAGTTCGCATTTTTGTCACCCTGCTGCCCAAGCCCAACGAACCACCAGAAGATCAACGAGTCCGCAGCCAGGTCAAAAAGATCCTCCGCGAATACGCCTATCATGCCAACCGGGATGGCCGAACACGCCTCACGGTAGAACACATCGACATCTACCGAGACAGCACCAGAGCCCGCGAACTGGCCAACAAGTACAACCTCACCGAAGGCGACAACATTCTCATCGCCAGCAACGATCGAGTACGCCTGATCCCCGCAGCTCACCTCAAAACCCCCAGCAACACAGTACAACCCCAACCTCTCCAATTCCGCGGCGAAAAGCTCTTCACCTCCGCCATCCTCCACGTCATTCAGCAGGAGTCGGACAAAGTCTACATGCTACAAGGCCATGGCGAACTTCTGCTCGACCAGGCCGACCCCACCCGTGGCATGACCGAAGCCAGTGCCTTTCTGCAACAACGCAATATCGCCCCCGAACCCCTCAACCTGGAAGTCACCGGCCGCATCCCCTCCGATGCCAAGCTGCTCATTGTGGCCTCCCCCCAGTATCCCTACACCGAAGAAGAAATCATCCTGATTAAGGACTACCTCGACAAACGCAATGGACGCCTGCTCGTCCTGCTGGACCCCTACGTCAAACATGGCCTGGATGACCTATTCCGGGAATGGGGCATCAATGTGGAAGACAAACTCGTGGTCGAACCAGCAGAGACCAAATCCATTTCAGAAAAAGGGACCACGCTGATCCGACAGTTCTCTGATCACCCGGTAACCCGAAATCTCGGCACCAACCATATCCCAGCCCTGTTTGGCTCCAGCCGTCCAGTCTCGCCGGACATTGGAGCCCCCATGGATGAAACCCAGAGCATCAGTTCCCTCCTCTTTTCACGGGAAGAAAGCTGGGCAGAAAATGATTATCGCGATTCCAAGGAACCCACCCTTGGACCCAGAGACCGCAAAGGCCCCATCAGCCTCGCTGCCGTCTCTGAACGACAAACCGGACAGGAAGGCATCCACATCGCCGGAGGCAAACTCACCATCTTTGGCAACAGTAAATGGGTGACCAATGCAGGCTTTCGACATCGGGGAAATCGACAACTTCTCCACAATTGCATCCTCTGGAATCTGGATCGCTACACCCTGCTGGACATCCCGCCACGCCCCATACGCCAATACGAACTCAACCTCGACGAAGAAGAATTTGACAACCTCAGTACTCGACTACTCCTGCCCTCACTTGGCATTTTCATCCTCGGTGTTCTCTGCTATATCACTCGTCGTCATTAAATCATGCGCTACCGCATCACCATCATCCTCCTGATCATTTGTGCCGTACTCACGGCCATCATCTTTAAGCTGGATCAGGACCCCGCCTTGCTCAACCCCTCCAATTCCGGGCAAGCGGAAATCTTTGGCCCGGAGATACAACTCGCCGATTATTTGCAAGTTCGCAGCCCCCTGCTGGGAGAATTCAATCCCCGGACCCTGCAAAAACCCAAAAACCAACCCTGGCAAATCGTAGAGCCCATGCGTTGGCCAGCCAACCCCTACCACATCAACCAAATCCTCAACGAACTCCAGTTCCTCCCCAAAAACTACAGCTTCACCGTCTCCAGCATCCTCAAAGCCGACCAAACACTCGAAACTTACGGCCTGCAAACTCCCCGACTCCAACTCACCCTCGGTTGGGGAAACCAGAAACAGACCATCGAGTTTGGTTCACCCACTGAAATGGGCGGCAAGACCTATCTCCTCTGCCCCAACCGGGAGCACATTTATGCCATTTCCCAACAATTGGAGAAAACCCTCCTCCAAAGCGCAGTCTACTGGAGAAGCCAGGAAGTCCTCACCCTCCCCATCATCGACGTCAACTCCATGAGCCTGCAAATCAATGATTCTGGAAACCTGACCAAAATCCGCCTCGAAAAGACAGAGGACGCCTGGGACCTCGTAGCCCCCATCAAAACCAAGGCCAACACACCCCTGGTCAACAACTCCCTCAATCACCTGCAAAACGTCAAGGTAATGCAATTCCTCAATACCAAAACCGCCGCAGAAGCCCAGGCCGCCCTCCTCAAACCGCTCATCCGCATTACCCTTCACGGCACACGAAACAGCCAAACCCTACACCTCGTCGAACCCCTGGAATCCGGCAAACCCTACCTCTACGCCAAACTCGAAGCCTACCCCAACACCCCCTTCACCGTCTCCATCACCCCCTTTCGCAACCTTCGCAACGCTCAAACCTATTTCCGCCAGAAGAACTTCCTCCACTTCAACCCAGCACAAATCTCCAACATTTCCGTAGTCCGCAATGACCTACGCACCACCCTACAGAAACTCGAAGGTGGTGACTGGCAGGTACAGGAACCAGGAGAAGAACCCCGCTGGATTGCAGCTGAAAATGTACAAGTGCAAAAACTCCTGGCCTCCCTCCTCAATCTGCAGGCCATCCACTTCCCCAATGATGCCCCCTCTCAGGAAGACCTGCAACGCCTCGGCCTCGAATCCCCACTCCAAACCCTCACCCTTTCCACCTCATCCGAAGAGACTCCCCCCATTGTCCTGCAATTCGGCCGCCCAGAGAACGATGAAACTCTCTACGCCAAGTTGAAAGACACCCCCTACGTTTACGAAATCCCCAACAATACCACGGACAAGCTTCCTGCCCAACCCATCCATTACCGCCTACGTAGACTCCTTCCCAACAATCCCATTCCCCCGGAAGCCCAACTCCGCACATTCACCCTCACCTCCCTCCCAGGGAACAAAACCCTAATCCAACTCCCAAAACCTGAAACAGAGACAGAAACTCAACCGGAAACCAAGTTCCCAAAAGAAATCCAGGACCTCACGGAACACCTGAAGACCCTCTCCGCCAAAGATTTCATGCCCCACCCCTTTCAACCCAAGTTCTTCCAAAGCCCTCAAGAACAAAAAGCCTGGGATTACCAAATCCAAGCATCCTGGAAACGGGCTGATGAAGAAAACGCCGAACCCATTTCACTCCAACTTTACCTGACCAAAAGACTCAAAGGCACAGGACAATTCGGAGCCACCGCTCAAGGTGCAGGACACGCCCCCAGCCAACTCTCCTTCACCCTCCAACAGTCCACCATCGACCTGCTCGACAAAGTCATCCCCAAAACCCCACTCCCCCCAGAATACCGCAAACCACCCCCCGACGAAAACTAAAGCATTCAATCAATTTCCCCCATGATCCAGAGCCTCAAAATCCAAAATTTCAAAAGCTTCAAAGATGTGGAGCTGGAGCTGGGGTCTGTGAATGTTCTCATTGGCACCAATGCCAGCGGGAAATCGAACTTTCTGGATGCACTTCGTCTGCTTCAGGGAATTGGGTTGGGTTACTCCCTTCCCGAAATCATTGATGGAAAACCCAAGAGCACAGTTCATTCTGCATGGGAACCGATACGTGGAGGGAGCC
>CAYSOI010000061.1:12070-14455 GCA_964432425.1 uncultured Opitutales bacterium
CAGGGAGAAAACTTTGCCGCCCTGGTCGAACAAATTCTTTCAGACGAAAATTCCAAAACCGCCTATCTCGAATGGCTTCAGCACCTTCGCCCTGAAGAAATTGATGACATCCAAATCCTCCATGGGGCAATGGATGAAGCCCTATTTGCATTGAAAGAAGGCGATAGCATCCTACCCGCAGAAGTTCTGAGTGACGGGACTCTCAGGTTTGCAGCCATTGCCTCTGCTCTCTTCCAGCCTGACATGCCCAGCATGATCACCATGGAAGAAATCGAAAACGGCATTCATCCCAACCGTCTCCGCTTACTCTTGGAACTTCTTCGCTCACAAGCGACTCACACCGGGACACAACTATTCCTCACCACTCATTCTCCCACACTCCTGTCCTGGCTGACACAAGAAGACGCAAAATACGCCTTCCACTTCAAAAGAGATGAGGAAACCGGTGAAAGCCACATTTCACCTCTGTCCGCACTTCCACAATTTCAAGAACTTCAGGAGAAACAGGCCATTGGGGATCTCTTTGCTGAAGGCTGGATGGAATTTGCAGTATGAGCTATAAAGTCCTCATCATTCCTGAAGACCCGACCCTCAACGGCTACATACTACGTCCACTTCTCAAGCAAATCCTTGCCGATGCAGGGAAGCCAAAGGCTGAAATTAAAATCTTATCCAATCCCAAAGTCCAAGGCTACAACCAAGCATTACAAACCATCAAAGAAGATTTGCCCTCCATATATAGCCATTTCGATCTATGGGTCTTTATGCCCGATTCAGACCGAATGAACAGCGATGCCAAGAATCATCTTGAAGAGGCACTGGCTCAACAAAATATCAACCTGATATGCTCCCCGGCTGTTCCGGAAATTGAAATCTATCCATGTCTGGCTTATCGAAAAGAAATGCAGGATTCATGGAAAACCATGCGATCAAGCGATCAATTCAAAGAAGAATATTTTGCTCCCCTTATTGCACACCATGGAAATCCCAGGGCTCCTGGAAATGGCAGAGAAGCAATGATGAGAAACTCACTTGTGAATCCAAGAACACTTTACCAATTTTGCCCGGAATTAAAGGACCTCAAGGAACAGATCTCCCAACAAATTCAAACCTAACCAAAAGCGAAATTATGAAATCTTTGCTGATGCTATCCATCTTCATCTCCTTGTGTTCATCGTTTCTCTTCGCCAAGACCAACATTGTCTTCATCCTCGCTGATGATCTCGGCTACGGAGATATCGGAGCTTTCGGGCAAAAAGTTCTGAAGACTCCTCGAATCGACCAGATGGCGAAAGAGGGCCTGAAGTTTACACAATTTTATGCGGGCAGTACGGTTTGTGCCCCTTCCCGAAGTGTGCTGATGACGGGCAAACACATGGGCCGGACCACAGTCCGTGGCAATTCGACGCAGCCCATCGTATTAAAACCTGGAGAGCTAACCGTTGCCTCACTGCTCAAGAACGCTGGCTACCAAACGGCCTGCGTTGGCAAATGGGGCATTGGCACACCCGACAACTTCACCAACCCCAACGACGTAGGCTTCGATCATTTCTACGGCTACATCAACATGTGGCATGCCCACAACTTCTACCCCGAGTTTCTGATCCGAAATGGCAAAGTGGAGAAGCTGGATAACGAAGTCTCTGAAAAGTGGAAGCCCTACCAGGACCCAAAACTCCCGAACTCCGGACGAGGTGTGGCCATCAAAAAGAAACAATACGCCCCGGATCTCATCATCCAAGACGCCCTACAATTCATCGAGAAGAACCACAAAGATCCCTTCTTCCTCTACCTCGCCCTCAATGTTCCCCACGCCAACAATGAAGCCGGAAAAGCCGGCATGGAAGTCCCCGATCTTTATGAATTCGAAGACAAAGAGTGGCCCGAACCCGAAAAAGGCTTCGCCGCCATGCTCCGCAACATCGACCGCGATACCGGCCGCATCCTGGACCTACTCAAAAAACTCGGCATCGAAAAGGACACCCTCGTCATCTTCACCTCCGACAATGGCCCTCATCAGGAAGGCGGCCACCTTGCCGACTACTTCGACTCCAACGGCAAATACCGCGGTAAAAAGCGCGACCTCTACGAAGGCGGCATCCGAGTCCCCGCTGTCGCCTGGTGGCCAGGAACCATCCAGCCCGATACCACCAACAAGCACCAATGGTACTTCGGAGACCTCATGGCCACCGCCGCCGAACTCTCTGGTCAGGAAATCCCCGATGACCTCGATTCCGACAGCTTTGTCCAAACCCTCAAAGGCAATCCTCCAGAAAAAGAATGGTATCGCAAATCCCCCCTCTACTGGGAATTCTACGAACGCGGCACCGCCCAAGCCGTCCGCTTCGGCAAATGGAAAGCCATCCGCAAACCCATGTTCACCGG